>JAGTJU010000010.1 GCA_022184915.1 Myxococcales bacterium
GGCTCAGGGGCACTGTCTGGGAGGCCGCGACGACGTCCACCAGGCAGCCCTGCGCGCACAGCGCCTCGCGCAGTTCGACGCGCCCCCCGAGGGCCTGGGGGAACAAGATCCGCGTCCCCGCAGCCAGGTCACCAAGGGCGTTGGCCAGCCCTTCGGCGTGCTCGGCTCGAGGCACCACGTCCACCTTGATGCCTGCACTCTCGAGCACACGCGCCGTTTCTGCCCCCCACTGCGGCCACCCTGAGGCCCGGGCCCAGGCGCCGCGACCCGAGCCGGCCCAGCGTGAACCGCACGGCGGCCGCACTCGAAAACAGGACCCATTCGTAAGTCGCAAGCCTTCCGAGCGCTTCGTCCAGCGCCTCGAACGAGGGCGGGGGCTTGACCTCGATGGTGGGAAAGAGCACCGGACACGCGCCGGCCTCGGCAAGGGCGTCCGCCCACCCCTGGGCCTGTGGGGCAGGCCGGGTCAGCAACACGCGGAGGGGAGGCAAACGCCTATCGACCGTCACGCCCTCGATGATACTCTTTGCCTGTCCCACTTTCCGGGCATCGACATGGCGACCTGGACGCAAGATCCCCGCACGCTTCGCCCCATGCTCGCCACGCTCGCCAAACCTGGCGAGGTTCCCCTCGTGGGCCAGGGACTGGTCTTCGAGCGGAAGTACGACGGCATCCGGTGTGTTGCCGACGCCGCCCCCCTCGGACAAGCACGCCTCTTCTCCCGGAACGGCATCGACAAGAGCCACCAGTTCCCGGAGATCGCCCAGGCGGTCGCCAGTTTGGCGCGCGCGACGGGGCCCCTGGTGGTGGATGGCGAGATCGTCGCCCTCGACGGCGCAGGCGAGCCCACGAGCTTTACAGCCCTGCAAGGCCGGCTGCCCCGCCCCCGCCCTGCGCCACGCGAAGGGACCCCGCACGGTGACACATCCGTACAGATGCTGGTCTTCGACCTCCTGCGGCTCTACGACGAGGATCTCAGGAGCCTTCCCTTTTCGGCCCGCCGGGAACTGCTCGAGCGCTTGATGGCTCACGTGCCACAGCCCGCGGCGCGGTACCTGGCGTTGGCGGAGTCGGTGCCGGGCAACGGAGAGGATCTTTGGCGGCGCGCCCACGTGCACGGGTGGGAAGGGCTGGTCGTCAAGCAGGCCCAAGCGCCCTACGCGTCGGGGCTTCGTTCGCCCGCCTGGCGAAAGCTCAAACGAACCCAGGTTGGCACCTTCCTGGTGGGAGGGTTCACGGAGCCCAAGGGCACCCGCAACGGCATGGGCGCCTTGGTGCTTGGGGAGCCTGAACCGGGTGGCCTCCTGCGCCCTGTGGGCAGCGTGGGCAGCGGCTTGGGGGAGCGTACGCTCGCAGCGCTCGAGGCTGCGTTGCGTCCCCTGGAGACCGCCGTCTGCCCGTTCTCGGCCACGCCTGTTACGGCCACGAAAGCCCACTGGGTTGAGCCCGTCGTTCAGGCTCGGGTGCAGTTTGCCGAGCGAACGCCGACGGGGATGCTGCGACACCCCGTTTGGCTCGATTGGCAACCCGTGCCCGCCGGAGCCACGATGGCGCCGAGATCGGCGACTGCCCGGCAGGGGCGCAAGGTGGGTGCCCCTTCGATTCCTGCCGAAGACACCCTTCGTGACGGCCTCGTTCAGACGCTCCGCCACCTGGAAGACGAGCGCCGCGGAGGCCGCATCCGGCTCCCTGGCGATCACATGCTGTCCGTGAGCAACCTGCACAAGGTGTTCTGGACGGACAGCGCGCTGACGAAAGGTGATCTCGTGAGGCACTACGTGTTGGTCAGCCCCTTCATCTTGCCGGTGGTCGCGGACCGGCCGCTCGTCATGAAGCGACATCCTGACGGGGCGCTGGCTGAGGCTTTCTACCAGCATCGTGCCCCAAGCCCGCTCCCCAAGGGCGCACGAGCCGCCTCCCTTCCGGATGACGATGTGCCTTCGCGCTTGGTCGGCGGCGACCTGTACACCCTCCTTTACATGGCCCAGCTGGGCACCATCTCCCAAGACCCCTGGTTCTCGCGCGTGCAGGCGCCCCACTGTCCTGATTTCGTGGCCTTCGACCTCGATCCGATGCCCGACGTCCCGTTTTCATTCGTGCGCGACGTGGCCTTGTGGCTTCACGAACACCTCGAGCGGTTGGGAGTGCCTCACTTCGCAAAAACCTCGGGCGCCTCGGGCCTTCACATCTTCGTGCCTCTGGCGGAAGGCACGGCCTACGAACCCGCACGGCTCTTCACTCAACTCGTCGCTACCGTGATCAGCCGTCAGCACCCCAAGGTTGCCACAGTCGAACGCAGCGTCGCCGCCCGCGGCAAGACGGTCTATGTCGATTACCTGCAGAACATCGAGGGGAAGACCTTGGCGTGCGCGTACAGCGCGCGCGCCAGCGCGTACGCGGGCGTGTCGACCCCCATCAGCTGGGACGAGCTCGAAGCTGACTTCGACCCCCGCGCCTTTACGCTCGAGACCATCGGTGCTCGCCTCGAGACCCGCGGCGACCTGTGGGCGGAGACCCGCAAACCGGAACATCGTCTGCGGCTCGAGGAGGTCCTCGCCACCCTGGCGCGGCGCTGAGGCCCAGGGCGCGGGACGCCGGGGCGGCTATACTCGCGCGATGATCGATCTGGTGCTTACCCTCATCGGGCCGGACCATCCGGGACTCGTGGAAGCCGTGGCCGATACCATCGCCGCCCGTTCGTACCGTCGCGCTCGCATTGGTCGGGCAAGACAGGCCGGGTATCGTCAAGGAGATCTCCCAGGCTGCTGGCCTCCCGCGGCGTCAACGTCGATGACCTGCACACCGACAGGACGAGCGCGCCCATGTCGGGGGAACTTCTGTTTTCGGCGCGGGCGCGGCTCGGTATTCCCCCCTCGGTCTCGGTCGGGGACGTCCGCGCCGCGCTCGAACGCCTGGCGCAGGACCTGATGGTCGAGCTCCGCGTGGTCGAGTCCTGACGGATCTCGGCCCGCACCACCACGGCTTGCCGTTTCGTGGCAAAATGGGCTTCGTGGCCGCGGAAAGCCCCATCGAAGACCTCAAACGCCTGGTCCTGCAGCGGGTGGCTGCGGACCAATTGACGCTTCCGTCGATGCCCATGGTCGCCGCGAAAGCTCTACAGACCCTGCGCACGCCCAACGGCAGCCTGGCGGCCACCGCCCAGGTCCTGGAAAACGATCCTCTCGTGAGCGCCCGCGTGCTCCGCATCGCGAACAGCGCGGCCTACGCCACGCGCGAGTCTGCCCTGTCGATCGCACAAGCTGTCTCGAGGCTGGGCACCCGAACGCTCGAGACGGTGCTGGTCGAGGTGAGCGCCCAGGGCGTTTTTGCGTCGAGGAATCGCGACATCAACGCCGCCTGCCAGCGGCTGTGGGAGCACTCCCTCGCCACGGGTCTCGTGGCCCGCGACCTGGCGCTGCTGGTGTTCGGGACCGCCGGGCAGGAGTTCGCTCAGGCGGCCTTCCTGGCGGGGCTGCTGCACGACATCGGCAAACCCGTCCTGGCCGCGGTGATGCTGGAGACGGAAAAGAAGATGGCCTCCTCCGGAGCGGCCCCCCGTTGGCTTCCCATGCAGACCTGGCTCGAACTCATCGCCGGGGCGCACCGCACTGTGGGACTGCTGGTGGCGGCGAAGTGGGAAATGCCCGCCCTCGTTCGACGAGGCATGACCGACCTCGACACGTACGAGGACGCCGAGCCTCACAGCATGCGAAACTTCGTTCGCCTTGCCAACGTGCTCGTCAAGCGGCAAGGGCTTTACGAAGGGCTGTCTCAGGGAGATCTCGACGGGGCAGTGCAGCAAGGCTGCCTGCTGCTGTCACTCGATCCGGCCCTGGTCGAAAACGCCCTCGCCGGCATCGCCGAGCGCGTACGACAGCGCATCGCCTGAGGCTTTCGGGCCCGGTCAGCGCCCCGGACGCCGAATCGGCACGGGCACCGGCTCGGGGGCGACCAGGTCGACGAGGCCGTCCACGAGCTCGTCCACCCACCGCCTCACGCGGTCGGCGAAGCTCGGCGGGTTCGGCTTCTCACTTTGAGGCTTGTCCTTTGGATGCGAGCCGTTTGCCATCTTCCTTAAGACGATCCTTTCGGTCAGATCGATTCAAAAGTTGAGAGAAGCCGCTCTGGCCCCGCGTCAAGCGTGAGCCCGGGTACCCTCCGATTGCCACCTCGCCCCTCTCGAAAAATGGTACCCATGAAGCATGTCAGACGGACGCGTCTCCTGGGATCAGTATTTCATGAACATCGCCGCGGTCACTGCGAGCCGCTCCACCTGCCCACGCAAGTTCGTGGGCGCGGTCATCGTGCGCGACAAAACCATCCTGTCGACGGGCTACAACGGGTCGATTCGAGGTATGCCCCACTGCACCGAGGTGGGGCATATGATGGAGAACGGTCACTGTGTCGCCACGATCCATGCAGAGACCAACGCCATCATTCAGGCCGCGAAGAATGGTGTCAGCATCGAGGGCGCCACGGTGTACGTCACGGCGAGTCCCTGCTGGAACTGCTTCAAGCAGATCGCGAACGCCGGCTGCAAGCGCATCGTCTTCGGCGAGTTCTATCGCGACGATCGGATCTTCGGCGTCGCTGAGCGCCTGGGAATCGAGCTCGTGCACATTCCACCCGAGATCGCGGTTCCGCCCGCCACCGCGGGCACAGCCGCAGCCCCTGTGGACGCGTCGAAAGGCGAAAAGACGTGAGCGGAACAGGTACAGTCAGGGGTGAGCCCGCTCGACACGACTCGCTCTTCCAGCGGGCCGGAGGGGAATCAGGTGTTCGGGACATCGTCACTGTATTCGTCGATCGGATGGTCTGCGACCTCATGATCGGTTTTTTCTTCGCAGGTGTCGACAAGGCTCGTCTGGTCGAGCGGGAGTTCGCCTTCACAGCCAGATTTCTCGGGCACGATTGCGCCTACGAAGGCCGCCCGCTGCGCGCTGCCCACGCGGCGCACCGGATCATGGGAGGCCACTTCGCGCGGCGGAAACAGATTCTGCGCGAGGTCCTCGAGGCTCGGCAGGTTCCCAAAGACGTGGCCGAGGCTTGGTTGAATCACGTCGAGTCCCTTCGCGACCAAGTCACCGCCGACGGGCCTGGTGAGTGCGCCTGAGCACCGCGCCCCGCTTCCCTTCGGCTTGACCGGGCGGCCGGGGCGCGACACGCTTCCTACATGTGGTTGGCACGGCTCATCGACGTCTATAGCCTGGTGATCTTCGCGGCCGTGGTTCTTTCCTGGTTTCGGCTGCCACCCGAAAGCCCTCTCGTGCGGATCGTATCCGCCCTGACCGAACCCGTGCTCAGGCCCTTGCGGAGGGTTGTTCCCAACGTCGCCGGGCTCGATTTGTCTCCGATGGTGGTCCTTCTGGGGCTACAGCTCTTACGCCGTTTGCTCACCGGATAGCCCACGAGAGCACCCGGTTTCCCGAAATCGTTGCTTCCGAGAGGCGGCAACGTCGCTATCGGTTGCGCAAGCTCCCTCCTGGACGTTACAACGGAAGTACGGCCAGTCGATGCCCAAACACTTCGTCTTCGACACAAACATCCTCCTTCACGATCCGCGGGCCATCTTTCAATTCGAGGAAAACGAGGTCGTCATACCGATCTTCGTTCTCGAAGAGATCGATCAGTTCAAGAAGGAGTCGTCGGAGCGAGGTCGAAACGCGCGCGAGGTCGCGCGGATTCTCGACGGCTTCCGCGCCGATGGCTCGCGCCTCTCCGACGGCGTTGCGCTGCCGAGCGGAGGCAGGCTTCGCGTGGCGGCGGGCCAACGGGCTTTGCCCACGAGCCTCCGAGAGAACCAGGTCGCCGACCACCTCATCCTGGGCGTGGCCCTGGACGTCCGGGACGCCAACGCGAAAGAGCCCACGATCTTCGTCACGAAGGACGTCAACCTTCGGATTCGAGCCGACGCCCTCGGCCTGCGCGCGATGGATTTCGAGGCGGGGCGCATCGACATCGACGAGCTTTACTCGGGCATGTCCGACCTCGAGGTCTCGGGCGAGCAGATCAACCAGTTCTATGCCGAGAACACGCTGGACCTTGGCGATGCGCGCGTCCTCCCAAACCAGTACATTTTGTTGAAAGACTCGCAGAGCCCTTCGCACACGGCGCTGGGCCGGGTCGACCCCAAAACGCGGCGCCTGGTGCCGCTGCGAAAGATGCGGGAGGGTGTTTGGGGCATCCGGCCCCGCAACAAGGAACAGCACTGCGCGCTCGACTTGCTGCTGAGCGACGAGGTCAAGCTGATCACCTTGGTGGGCAAAGCGGGAACGGGAAAGACCTTGCTGGCGCTCGCCGCCGGCATGCAGCAAACGGTGGAAGACCGCACCTACACGCGCCTTTTGGTGTCGAGGCCCATTTTTCCGCTGGGGCGCGACGTGGGATACCTGCCGGGCGACATCGAGGAGAAGCTCAACCCGTGGATGCAACCCATCTACGACAACGTCGAGTTCCTCATGGGCCTGTCGAAAACGGATCAACGGAACGGGCGAAGCTATCGTGAGCTCATCGACATGGGGTACATCCAGATCGAGCCACTGACCTACATCCGGGGGCGGTCCATCCCGATGCAGTTCATCATCGTCGACGAGGCGCAAAATTTAACGCCCCACGAGGTGAAGACCATCATCACGCGTGTGGGGGAAAACACGAAGATCGTGCTGACGGGCGACCCCTACCAGATCGACAACCCCTACGTGGACGCCACGTCGAACGGCCTGACCACCGCGGTCCAACGCTTCATGGGGCAAGAGCTGGCCGGGCACGTGACCCTGTCAAAGGGCGAGCGCTCGGAGCTCGCCGAGCTGGCCTCCAACCTGCTCTAGGCCCCGAAGGGTGCCCCCCGTGCGCGACGCGTGCCGGGGGGCGTCTGTCATTCGTCGTGCAGCTCGACGTTCCAGTACGAAGCCGCGGGCAGATCCAAAAACGGTAGCCACTCTCGGTAGCGAATGGCGTCTCCCTGTGCGCGAAACGTGGGCGTCCAACGCGGACGCTCGGGAATTTTCGAGAGCCGCATGCTGGCTTGCTCAGGCGTCCGTGCACCCTTCTTGAGGTTGCACTTGATGCAGCAGCAAACCACGTTCTCCCACGTAGTGCGGCCACCCTGCGCGCGAGGGACCACGTGGTCCAGGTTCAACTCCGCGCGGGGCCCGGCCCACCCGCAGTACTGGCAGCGGTTGCCATCACGCATGTAGATGTTGTGCCGAGAGAAGCGAACCTTCGTCCGCGGCATGCGGTCGTAGATCTGCAGGATGATGACACGCGGGATGCGGATGGCGCGGCCCACGGTCCGAAAGACGTCGTGGTCCATCTCCGAGGAGAGCTGCGCCCAGCTCTCGAAATCGAAGACACGAAACTGCTCGTCGACCGCGCGGGCCGCCCCCAGGTAGAGAAGCGAGAACGCCCGTCGTGCGGACGTGATGTGTATGGGTTGAAAGTTCCTGTTGAGGACGAGTACGGAAGCGTTGGTCACGGGTCTCCTTGGGGTCGACGGCACGAAGACGCAGCAAATGACGCAGACGAAAATGCAGGAGGCCAAGCCGCCCCGCAGGCGCACCAGGCGACACGTCTTCCGGACCGGGGCCACGGGTGGCCGTCAGTTCTCTCCCGCCGGGCGGGCGACCGAATGCGAGCGGCCGCAACCATTTCACCTAACCTCTTTGAAAGAGTAGCAAGTTTTCGAGCGGAGACCTCATTCTCGTGACACAACTTGGCAAACACGAGCGTGTGACGAGAACGTAACGAGCGGCCCTCGCCGTGACGCCGGCGCTAGAATCTCTGGACTTCACGTGAACATCCAAGCCCTCTCCGCCCTGGTGGCGACGATCGTTGGTTGCGCCATCGGAGGCTCCGTTTTCCTGCGCGAAACGCGGCGCGGAGCCCACGCGGTATTCGCCACCTTCGCGTTCAACATTGCGCTGCAATACCTGTTCGTCTTCCTGTGGCTGGGACTCGAAATCGAGTTCTTCGACTGGGCCGCCATGCTGGTCGCCGTGTCCTTGCCCGCCACCGCCCAGCGCTTCTTTCCAGGCCTTCTTGGGCGACGATGCAGGCCCGCCCCCCCTGTCGCGCTCGACCGTGGTGGGGGCGGTGGTGTTCTATCTGGCGTTTTGCTTTTCGCGCTTCATCGACCCCATTCACCAATCCACGTGGTTTCGCCTGACCTTCGGAGCGTACGTTTTCGCCGGGCTCTACCTGTCGGTCTACTACCTGTACCGCCGCTACCGCGCGACCCCCTCACGGGTCGAGAAGATTCGGCTGCGCTACCTGCTGGTCGGTGGCGTAGCCACGGTTTCCACGGCCCTTCTCGAGTCGCTGGTCGACAACATCACGTTGGGCACCATCTTCGTGATCGTCTATCTGTACTTTCTTTCGCAGACACTGGTTCGCTATCGTCTGCTGGACCTCAACGAGCTGCTCGGACGCATGGTGGTTCTGGGCGCTTTGGTGGTGATCGTCACGCTCATCTACGTGGTGTTGCTGATATGGGTCTCTCCCGAGCAGCATGGCTTGTTCTTCTTCAACACCTTGGTCGCCTCTGCCGCGATCTTGATCGTCTTCGACCCGCTGCGTTCCCGTGTGGAGGCCGCCGTGAACCGGTGGATGTTCCAAGAAAAGTACGAACTGTCCCGGCGCATCCAGAACCTGCGCGCCGACCTCATGAACGTCATCGACGCGCGCGGCATAGGGCCCAAGGTTCTGGCCGCCCTCGAAGATTCCCGACGCGTGACACACGCGGCGCTTTATTTCGTGGACCCCGACGGCTCGGGATACGAGCTTTCAGGGCATATCGGGCCCAAGCCGGAAGCCCGCCTCGACGCCATCGCTCACCGCAGCTTTCTCGAGCGTTTGCGGCGCTACACCGTGCTCACCGTCGAGGGGATCGAGCAAGAGATCTCGATCTTGCGGCCCTCCCGGGGCGAAGAAAAGGAATCGCTGACCCTGATTCTCCGTACCCTCGAATTGATGAACGCCTCCGTGGCCTTGGCCATCTCCGGGGAGGACCAGTTGTTGGGCATCCTGGTCCTCAGGGACGAGCGGCTCCGCGAGGCGTTCTCGTCAGACGAAATCGAGCTGTTCCGCGGGGTCACCGCCTCGGTCGGCGTGACGCTGCAGAACTCGCAGGTCTACGAACGCATGAAGGAGCGGGAGCGCCTGGCAGCCCTCGGGCAAATGGCGGCGGGTCTGGCACATGAGATCCGCAACCCGCTGGGCTCGATCAAGGGGGCCGCGCAGTATCTGTTGCCCAGCGCCGACCAGAGCATCGACCCGTCGAGCCGAGAGTTCCTCAACATCATCGTGGAGGAAGTGGATCGGCTGAACAAAACCGTGTCCCAGTTCCTCGACTACGCACGCCCCTACCGGGGCGAACAGCAGCCCCTCGACGTGAACCAGATCCTGCGCAAAACCTTGACGCTGATCGAAAAGGAGGAGGGTGCGAGCAAGGTGGAGATCAGCACGAACCTCGCCGACTTGCCTCCGGTGCGCGCGGACGCCGAACAGCTCCGGCAGGTGTTTTTGAACCTGATGCTCAACGCGCTGCAGGCGATGCCGAGCGGTGGCAAGCTGCACGTGTCCACCACGTTGCGCCGGGCCACCCGACGCGGGGCCGCGGCCGCTTTCTTCGAGGTGCGTTTCAAGGATACCGGTGCTGGCATCCCGCCCGAAAACCTCAAAGATCTCTTCGTGCCGTTCTTCACCACGAAGGACCAAGGAACGGGCCTGGGCTTGCCGATCAGCCAGCGCATCATCGAAAACCACGGGGGCACCATCGAGGTGCGCTCTCGGGTGGGCGTGGGATCCACCTTCACGGTGTTGCTCCCGGTCGAAGCGGATGCCTACGCGGGATTCATGGAGAGCCACAAGGGGCCTCCGCCGATCCCCGACCGGCGGACACCCCTTTCGATGCCCAGCATCGAGATCCCCGGTCCCACCGGCCAAACCGGGCGCTACCGCCGCCACGAACCCCTCTAGCGCAGGGCGCGCAGAGGGTGGCAGCGAGGCCCGACCGGTGGAGGAGGGTCTCAGTTGCTGGTCTGGATCGGGCAGCAGAGTGCCGAGGCCTGCACTTTTCGCCCCGAGGTGAGCGGGAAGGGATGCACGCAGCTAAAGGCGGCTCCCGCCGTGATCGCGTCGCCGTTTTGCACGCTGCCTCCACCCAAGCCGGGATCGCGCACGACCTGCCCGAGGCCCGCCGTGCTGATGATGTTGAGCCCCTCGGCGTAGTCGGCACGGCAGGTGCCGCTCACGACGTAGGAGCCATCGGGACAAGCCGCGAGAACCTCGTCGTCGATGAACTCGAGTTCCGACACCACCCAACCGCAGGACGCGAGGGCGTTGGTGCCGGGAGGGCCGGCCGGACCGGCAGGCCCCTGGGGACCGCGAGGGCCAGGAGGACCGGCGGGCCCGCCGGAGCCGCCGCCGGAGCCGCCACCGATGTGAACACTGATCCGCCCGAGGAGCGTTGCCAACCAGGCGCCGTGACGGGACAGCTCGAGCATGTATGAGCCGTCCGCGAGCACGGAGGGCAGACTCGCCTGGATCTGGGAGTCCGTTTGGCTCAGCACCGGCAGCTCGATGCCTCCCAGAAAGGCCCGCAGGGCGCGAGAGCCGAAGTTCTCACCATTGATGGTGAGGACGGTGGCGCCTGCGTCAACTTGCACCGACAGCACCTTGACGGGGCCGCCGGCCGTGGCCGAACGGGGCAGGACGAGAGCGCCCAGCACGAGGGCACCGAGGACAACGAGACGAGTCATGAGATCTCCTTTCGAGGGGTGGTCAACCGCATGGCGGTCGCCAGGTTGATGACGGTGCGAGCGTAGACGCCGTTTGCCTGGATCCACAAGCAAACAGTTCCCCCGCGTCACGCGCTAACCACAACGCGCCAGGCAAGGGGGAATGCTTCAAGCACGGGTTCGTGGGGGCCGATGGAGGGAACGAGCTTCGTGAGCCGCGGCCTGACGGCGCGTCACGAGTTCGGCAGGATTCATGCGCATGCGTTTCGGAGTCGTGTGGGCGCTAGGAGCGGTACTGGTCGCCGCGGGCCAAGAGGTGTACGCGCAAGGGGACCCCGTGCCCGAAACCGGGCTGCTGAAGAGAACCGCAGCCAGCCGCAAAGCCGCCGCAAGGGCACTTTTCGACGAAGGGCTGCGTTGTCTCGATGCGGGCGACTGGGCGGCGGCGTCGGATCGCTTCGAGCGCGCCCGACGCCTGCACGCATCCCCTCGCATCACGTACAACCTGACCACGGCGCTCGTGCGCTTGGGTCGCCTGGTCTACGCGTCGGAACTACTGCGCGAGCTCACCGGCGCGGCCGCGGTCGAAAGGTCGGTCCAGACGGCGGCCCAAGAGCGCCTCGATCAGCTGCAAGCCCGACTCGCCTGGCTGACTCTCGTGGTCGAGGGCGACCTCACCGACACCCGCCTCGAGCTCGACGGCCGCCTCCTGGATGTCGCGATGGTGGACGTTCCCTTGCCCGTCGATCCAGGCGAGCACACCGTGCGCGCGCGACGCGACGGCCAGGCTCTGCTCTCTCGAACTGTGACGCTGCCCGAAGGTCAGCGGCTTCAGGTGCACCTGGCCTTGCCCTCGAGGCCGCTCCTGCTGGCAACGCCGAACCCGGCGCCCCCGCTCAACCCGCTGACACTTGGCGTGGTGGCCAAGGGCGAGTCCATTCCGAGCGAAACCCCGGGGGCGGGGCGCGTTCCCTGGGGGTGGGTGGGCGCCGGCGCGGCCTTGGTGGCGGGCGTCGCGGTGTCGGCTTTGCTGCTCGCGGGGGGGAGCGACGTCCCCGTCTCCGGCAACGCAGGCACCCTCACCCTCCGAGGGGGCCCGTGAGCCGCGCGGCCCGTTGGGGCCTGGTAGCCGCAGCGCTCGGGCTTTTGTCCTGCGAGAGCGCCACCCCCACCCAGCTTCTGGTCGTGGTGGACAGTGACTTCGGCAGTGAGCTCGACGAAATCGAGCTCCATGCAGAGCTTGCCGGGCAGGCACCGGGCCGCCTTTCGGCCCGCCCGCGCGACGTGCCCCTGCCGCTCAGCTTTTCCCTTCTTCACGACGGCGGGGTTCTGGGACCGCTGCTCGTGACGGTGCAAGGTCGTCGCGGCAGTGAGGTGCTCGTGAGCCGTTCGGCACTCACGGCGTTCGAGGCCGGGCAGGTCAGGGTCCTCCGCATGGATCTCTTCGCTCAATGTGCGGCAGTGGTCTGTGCGGAGGGCACGACCTGCACCGAAGCGGGGTGCGTGCCTCTTGCGCAGGCTGGGGAAGCCCGAGAGCCCTGGCCGGGCCGCGTGGGGCCCCGGCCCCTTCCGACCTGGGACGCCCGCCCGCCCGACGCTCTGGCCCCCCCCGACGGCGGCGTGCCGGACGCGGCGATCGGGGCGGATGGAGCGCCCCCGAACCCCGACAGCCGCGACGGCGCGGAGACCCACGATGGTGGCGCTCCCCCCTCAGCGGACCTCGGGCCCTGCAGCCTCTTTCCCGACAACGCCATTTGGCGCCGGGACGTGCGCGCAAGCCCCGTATCGTTGCGCTCGCCTGCTTACATGGCCGCCCTTGCGGGTCGTCGCGTGAAGGCGCTCGTCGGCCCGTCGCAGGGCGTGCCTTGGCGCTCGGTCGACGAGCGGACTGGCCAGGTGGGCGTGAGCCTCGAGACGCCCGGAGTCAAGAGCGACTGGCCGGTCCCGCTCGATTTTCCGCTCGACGCGGCCCCCGACCAGCGCCTGATCGTGGTGGACACCAGCCGGTGCCTGCTTCTCGAGGCCTTGGCCTGCGTGCGCGTCAGCCAGACGTTCCAGTGCGCCACGGGTGGGGTCGTGGCCTTGAACGCCTCGTGGGTGCGTCAGCGCGGCTCCGTGATGGCCACGGATTCGGCGCTCGCCCTGCTTCCAGGAATGATCCGCTACCAGGAAGCCGCAGAAGGGCAGATTGAACACGCGATCGCGCTGAGCCTGGACCGCATCCAGGCAGGCTACGTGAGCCCCGCCTTGAATCACCTGGGCGGGACCAGCTCCGACCCCTCGTTGCCCCCGATGGGTGCCCGGTTGCGCCTGCGGGCCGATTACCCAGACACGGCGCTCGGCCCGGAGGTGCGGGCCATCGTGAGGGCGCTGAAGACCTACGGCGCCCTCCTCACGCACCGGGGACCTGCGATGGGTATCTACGGAGACACGCACGCAGGCTGGGCGGGGATCGACCTCTCTGCCCTCGGGGCCCTTGCGGTCGAGGACTTCGAGGTGCTGGACCACGAGGCCATCGTCAAGTAACCCCCGTGTCGGGACCGTTACCCGGCGCTCAAGTGGCCCCGAGCGGCCCCACCGAACGGCAGCGCGCCTCCCCGAGCCGGCCTGACGCTCACCCTTGGCCCTGCGTATGCATTCGCATGGGCGTGTGAAACACAACGAAGACATCTCGAAACCGGACAAGCGCGTGCTCGGCCGTACGGATGCGAACGACACCCCGCTCGAGGTTCATGGGAACTTCCCCGTCACCCCGGAGCTGCGTGAACGAGCCCGCGCCCTGACCGGACACGCACTCGGCCACAACGCCACTGCCGTGGAGCGTGCCGAGGTGTGGTTCGAGGACGTGAACGGACCCAAGGGCGGGGTCGACGTGATTTGCCGGATCACGCTGGCGGTGTCAGGCGTACCGAACGTTTTCGCCGAGGCCCGCGACAGCGACCCGCACCGTGCCCTGGCGTTGGCGGCGCCCAAGGTGGCTCGGGCGCTGAAGCACGCCCTCGGGCGCCGGGGCCGCAGCGCCCCGAAACTGCCACGCCCCGCTCCTTGAGCTACGCCCGGTCGAAATCGGCTTCCAGGCGGGCAAGGTCAGCCGGGGTGTTGAGGTTCGTGGCGAAGCGCGGGTCCAGGCCAAGGGCTCTCAGACGGTCTGCGCCGATCCGCACGCCGCCCAGCTCTCGCAGCAGGTCCAGCAGCTTGAAGCGCCCCTCCTCCCGGGCCTTGCTGACACGAGGCAGGCAGGCGCGGCCGTAGCGGGCACAGAGGGGCTCGGGGGTCCCATCCACTTCGGGCGCCACGACGAGGGCCGCTGGGGCCTCGTCCCGCAGCAGCTGTACCAGTGTGGCCGTAAGACAGGGCATGTCGGCTGCGAAGCAGAGGGCCGCGGCCTCGGAGCCGGACAGGGACGCCAAGGCGGTCTCGAGACCTGCCAGGGGACCACAGCCGGGCCCGGCCCTGTCGGGAACCACCGGCACACCGAAGCCGCCGTAGGCCATCGGATCGTTGGCCACCACTACCACGCGATCCACGTGCGGCAAGATCACGTCCAGCTGACGGCTCAGAATCGAGCGCCCCGCCACCTCCAACCGTCCTTTGGCGACGCCCCCCATCCGGGTTCCCCGCCCTCCCGCGAGGATGGCGGCGATCACCCCGTGGGCCATCAGAGCACCTTGCGCATCCAGGTCGCGCCTTCGGCCCGCGCCATCCGGAACTCCCGGGTGGTGGTGATCACGTAATCACAATCCTTGCGGTCGATCGCCTCCCACCCGAGCTTCTCGGCGAAGAACGCCGAAGCGCCGTCCGTCACGAGGTAAAGCACGCGAATGCCCTCACGCCTCGCCTTTTCCGTGCCCGTGTCCACCAGCAGATAACCGAGGCCCTCGCCTCGGCGCTCGGGCGCGACGGCCAACATGCGCAAAAGGCCTGCGTCCTCGATGCGCTCAATAGCCACGCAGCCCACGAGGGGCACCTCGCCGTCACCGGGGATCACGAGGTAGTGAGACCAAAACTCGTCGAGCTGCGGGTGCGCAATGCCCACGCGGTTGAGCAGGTTGGAGATGTTGACCTTGTCCGCGAGCTTGGCCGGACGTACAGGGTCACCCAGTCTTTCGAGCAGCTTGTCGTGAAGGCCGCCGTAGCTGCCGGACGTCATGACGACCACGGTGTCACCCGGTACGGCTCGTTCGGCGAGGCGCTCGACCGTGGCGTCCACGGACTCGATGACGCGCGCCGGGATCCCCGCGTTGCGGAGATCCTTGGCCAGCGTCTCGACGTCCAGGCGATCATCGGGCGGTAGCTTTTCGGGCTGATAAAGCGGGGCCAGCACCACCTCGTCGGCAACGGTCAGCGCCGTGGCGAACGCGTCCTGGAACACCTTGCGGCGGCTCGTCGCCGACCGGGGCTCGAACGCAGCGATGAGCCTGCCAGGCCCAAAGCGCCCTTTGAGCGCGCCCAGCGTCTCTCTCACCGCCGTGGGATGGTGCGCGAAGTCGTCGAGCACGGTCACGCCGGATGCTACGCCTCGCCACTCCTGACGGCGCTTGACCCCCAAGAAGCGCTGGGAGGCCCTTGCGATCAAGGGCAGCGGCACCCCGATGCGGCTCGCCGCTGCCACCACACCGATGAGATTCTCGAGGTTGTAGACACCCGGCAGCCCCGATTCCAGGGTTCCCACCACATGGTCCTTGTAAGCCACCCTCATGACGGCCCGGCCCCCCAGGGTGTACTTCGCGACCTCGAAGGTCCAGTCAGCCCCCACGCCGGGTCGGCCGTAGGTGGTCACCTGGCAGCGCGCAGAGCGGGCCACCTCGAGCGCCCTGGGGGATGCCGCGCACACGATGAGATCGCCCGCGGGTGGGATGCGTTCCACGAACTCTCGAAATGCCTCGACCACCGTATCCTCGTCTCGAAAGATGTCCGCGTGATCGAACTCGACGGACGTGAGGATTACGATCTTCGGCTTGTAGTGCAGGAACTTCGACTTTTTGTCGAAGAAGGCTGTGTCGTATTCGTCCCCCTCCACCACGAATTCTTCCCCCAGGCCGAGACGCCAGGAGCGTTCGAAGTTGTGCGGCACCCCTCCGATCAGAAACGACGGGTCACGTCCGGCCTGCGTGAGCACGTGTGCCATGAGCGTGGACGTGGTGGTCTTACCGTGGGTGCCGGCGACCACCACGGCTTGGTGCTCACCGAGAAACAGCTCGGACAGCAGGGCGGGGAACGACGTGAGCCGAATGCGCCGCTCCTTGGCAGCGAGCACCTCGACGTGGTCGCGGCGGCACACGTTTCCGACGACCACGACGTCAGGCTCCCAATCGAGGTTGTGAGGCCCAAACCCCTCCATCATGGGAATGCCCTGCTCGGTCAGCTGGGTCGACATGGGGGGGTAGATGTGCTCGTCCGAGCCTCGCACGTCGTGGCCCGCGGCCCGTAGCAACCCCGCCAAGGAACCCATGCCGGTTCCGGCAATGCCGATCAAGTGGACCTTCATGGCAACGTGCACTCTGTCGGGCCGGGCGCCCGGCGGGCCTCGGACGGTTGACACGCCAAAAACGACGACGCCCCGACCGGCCCCGCGGCCGCCCGGACGAGCCCTTGCAGAGGTATTCGCGCCACGACGACGCCAGCATGCGCGATGTGCCCCCGTTTGCAAATTCATGCGCGAACCGAAGAATCGAAACTGTCCCCCCGGCCGCGCCTCTGGGGGGGCTACCATGGACGAAGGCCCCTCGGTGCCCGTAGGATACCGGCACTGTGTTTCGCTCCGTCGACCCGCCGCCCGCAACACCCCGCGCGCACACATCTTCCGTTCTCTCCCAGGCCGCGTCACGCCGGCTCGCGAGGGCTGCGTTGTGGCTCGTCGTGGCGTGCGCGGCGGCCCCCCTGGCGGGATGCGCCAGCGACGGGGACGACCGGCCCGTGACGTACTCGGTGAGCGCCAAGCAAAACTACGAAAAGGGCCTGACCGAGCTGGCCGACGAAAACTACATCGAGGCGGACAAGTATTTCCGCTTCGTCAAGTCGAAGTTTCCCTTCTCGAAGTTCGCCGTGCTCTCGGAGCTCGGCCTGGCTGACGCCAAATTCAAGCGGGGCGAGTACATCTCGGCCATCGATGCGTACAAGGCCTTCATCCGGCTGCATCCCACCCATGAGAAAGTGGAGGACGGCTACGTGGCGTACCGCATCGCCCTGGCTTACGTGCAAGACATGCCCGAGGACTGGCTCATTTTGCCGCCCTCGTTCGAGAAGGACCAGTCGGCCGTCCGGGATGCGTTGAGAGAGCTATCCGACTTCCTCGACAAATACCCCGACTCGAAGTACGTCGACGACGCACTGAAGGACCGGCGCGAGGTGGTGCGGCGCCTGGTGGAACACGAGGTCTACGTGGCGCGGTTCTACCTCGACCAGGGCCATCCGAAAGCCGCGATCATGCGGCTGACAGGTGCGATCGAGCGCTTCCCCGACTCGGGCCGTGAGGCGGAGCTGCTGCTGACTTTGGGTGAGACCCACCTCGAGATGGGGAACGCAGGAAGCGCAAAGCAAACCTTCGAGAAGGTCAAAGAAGAGTACGAGGGTGAGCCTCAAGCCCGGCGCGCCGATGTCTATCTGGATTTCATCCGGCGCAGGTTCGGCGAGGCGCCTCGTGACAAACCGAAGCCCTCGAAGCGGACCGAACCACAGCCGGGCGACGCCGAGCGCGCGAGCTGAAGGGGCCCGTCCGCCAAAGATCGCTCACCGAGCAGGGAAACATGGACGATCACCTGAAAACGATGTTGGTCCGCGGGCGCGACCACTACCGCGCCAACGAATACGAGCTGGCGGAGCGTCTTTTGTCGGAGGTGGCGAAGGCGAAGCCGCCTTTCCCGGACGTCTACGAGATGCTGGGGGTCATCGCACATCAGCGCGGCGCCATGGAGCGGGCCGAAGCGCTCTTCGAAGAAGCCCTCACCCTGAACCCGAACTACACGGAAGCCGCGATGTACCTCGCCGTGACCTACAGCGATCAGGGCAAATACGAAGAGGCCCGTCAGGTCTACGAGCGCATGCTCGGGGGCAAAGAGCCCACGCCGAAGCGCGTAGACCGACTGGTCAAGGGCAAGATTGCCAACATGCACGCCGACGTGGGCCACGCCTACCAGGAGGCTGGTTTCTTTGCAGAAGCCGTCGAGGAATACCGCAAGGCCCTCACGCTCGCGCCGGGCTTTCTCGACGTGCGGGCCAAGCTGGCCATGGCGCTGCGTGAAGCAGGGCGCTCCACCGAGGCCATCGCGGAGCTCGAGGACGTCAAGCGAGAGAACCCGCGGTTCCTGTCCGTTCGCTTGCACCTGGGATTGGCCTACTTCGCCGAGCGACGCCTCGCGGAGGCCGAGCGCGAGTGGCTCCACGTTTTGACCATCGAGCCCGGCAACCGCATGGCAAAGCTGTATCTCGGCCTGTTGACGACCACCCGCTGATCGCGGCACGGTGCGAAGACATGGCCGTCTTCCGCTCCAGCCCCGAAACATTCACCGTCCACGAGGTCCCTGCTTACGAACCCAGTGGTGACGGGGCGCATGCCTATGTTTTCGTCGAAAAGCGCGGATTGACCACGCCGGACGCCATTCGGCTCCTTGCGGAGGCGGTGGGCGTGAACCCGCGCGACGTGGGATACGCGGGCATGAAGGACAAACACGCCGTGACCCGACAGTGGTTGAGCTTCCCCGAGACGGCGCAGACCGCCCTCGCCGCCCTGGACGGCGCGGTCCTGGCCGCCCGAGGCCTGGGCATCGTCTCGTTGTCACGTCACAACAACAAGCTGCGCATCGGGCACGTGCGCAAGAACGTATTCGAGGTGACGCTCGAGCAGGTGGATGACGGGGAGGCCGAGACGTTGTCCCGTACCTACCAGCGGCTGGCCCAGGAGGGCGTTCCCAATCGCTACGGCCAACAACGCTTCGGGGTCACGGACAACGTGGCCGAGGGCCTCGCGCTGCTTCGGCGGCAAAAGCGGCAGCCGGATCGGCGCAAGCGCACGTTCTTGATGTCGGCCGTGCAATCGGCCGTCTTCAACCACGTGTTGGACGAAAGGGTGGCTCAAAAGCTGCTCACCCAGGTCCTGGCAGGCGACGTGCTGCAGAAGCGGCCCACCGGCGGGCTCTTCACCTCCACCGACGCCCCCACCGATCAGGCGCGGCTCGATGCGGGAGAGTTGGTAATTACGGGCCCCTTGCCCGGAGTCAAGGCGCCCCGGCCCAGCGCCGGCTCGCCGGCCGAGGCGCTCGAATCCGCGGCGATGGCCGCCGTGGGCCTGACAGAGGAGTTGGTGCAAGCCAACGCCCGCGATTTGCCGGGCGCACGCCGGCCCCTCGTGATGAACGTCGAGTCGCTGGCCCCTCCCGCTTTCAGGGACGGCCGCATGGTCCTCAACTTCGCGCTGCCTGCGGGCGCCTACGCCACGGTCGTCGTCGAGGCACTGCTCGGCCGCCGCGGTGACCCCGACCTGCCCGAAGGTCCACCCACGTGAGGGTGTCCGGAGCTGTGCTAACTTTTCCGGGGCCCCTTCCGAACGCTCGCGAAGCGCCTCCTCAAAGACCCTGCGGGTTGCCTCTGCCCCGCACCCGCCTCGAAGATCTCCCTCATGAGCCTCACTGAACGCCTCCTCTCTTTCACCCTGCTCGGCGCCGAATGGGTGCTGTGGCTTCTTGTCGTGCTCTCGGTAGCCTCGGTGGCCGTCATGGTCGAGCGGGCCCTCGCGCTCGCCGCCAAGGGCCCCGCGTTCGAGAACTTGGAGGCCGGCTTTGCCCGCCAGCTGGCCGAAGGCAACGTGAGCGCCGCGCGCGCGGCCCTGGGCTCCGCGAAGGCCCCCGAGGTGCGCGTGGCCCTGGCCGGGCTCGAGAGCTACGAGCGCGGCCGCACCGCGGTGGCGGAGGCCATGGCCAGCGCCAAATCCCGCGAACGGCTGTTCCTCGAACGGAACCTCGGCGTGCTCGGGACGTTGGGCAACAACGCCCCCTTCATAGGCCTGTTCGGCACGGTCCTGGGCATCATCAAGGCCTTCGCCGACCTGGCGAAGAACAGCGCCGGGGGCGCCGAGGTCGTGATGGCCGGCATTTCCGAGGCTCTGGTCGCCACGGCCGTGGGCCTGCTGGTGGCGATCCCGGCCGTGGTCGCCTTCAACGTGTTTCAGGGCAAGGTGCGACGCCGCCTGGCGCACATTGACGCCATCGCCCACATGATCCTGGCGGCCCGGGGGGATGAAGCCTCAGCCCCCGCATCTGCCCCCAGCCCCGCCCGCGCCGGAGCTTGAGCCATGGCCGGAGGCAGTGACGCCTACCCCAGCGAAGACGAAGGGGGTCGCATGATCACGGACATCAACGTGACGCCCTTGGTCGACATCGTGTTGGTGCTGCTCATCGTGTTCATGGTGACGACAACCTACATCGTGAATCCCTCAATCAAGGTGGACCTGCCAAAAGCGGCCACCGGCAGTGAAACGACGAAAACGAGCCTCTCCCTCAGTTTGGACAAGGACGGCAAGCTCTACCTGAACGGGCAACCTGCTGCGGAAGCGGCTGTGACGACGTTCATCGGAAGCGAGCTACCCAAGAATCCGGAGCTTCAGGCCGTCATCGCGGCCGACAAAGTGGTTGCTCATGGCGATGTGGTCCATCTCATCGACCTCGTGAAACGGGCAGGCGTCCGGCGCTTTGCGATCAACGTGGAGGCGGGTGGCCCGCTGACGCCCACGCCCTGAGGCGCGCTTCGTGTCGGCGCCCGCCTCCCGTGCTTTCGTTCGCGTTACGCCGCTGGCCGCGCTCGGTGTGTCGGCGGCCCTTCACGTGCTCGTCGCCCTGTCTCTTCTCGCGCTGCCGACCAAAGGCGCCCGGCTCCGGACAGAGGTCGTCGAGCTCGAGGTGATCCGTCCTCCCCCGCCCGAAAAGCCGGCGGTGGAGCCTCCGCCTCCCCCTGTCCCACTGCCGCCGCCGCCCCGGCCGAAACCCGCCCGGGCGCCGGTCCCCGCCCCTCCCAAGCGCGCCCCCGTGCCCCCGCTGCCGCAAGCACCGCCCCCCTCGTCGAGCCCACCAGCGCGGGCCGACGAAGAGCCCCCGAAACCCGCGTTTGGGCTCACCCCGGAGAGCCTGACCGAGGGCCCCGCTGACGTGGCGATGCCGGTCGGCAATACCGTTGCCATGGCCCCCACGGGCGTAAGGCCGCCCCAAACGACAGCCTCCCCCTACGCCGGCGGCACCCTCGGGGGAGCGGGTAACGCCCCTTTCGCGCCCGTGACCGAAAGCTTCGTCGCAGAGTGGCCACGAACGCTCCAGGAGGTTCGTGCCCCCTACCCCGAGGAGGCCCGGCGCCTCGACGTGAGCGGCACGGTCCGCCTGCGGGTGGGTATCGACGAGACCGGGCGTGTGCGCGAGGTGAAGGTGCTCAAACGTGCAGGGCATGGACTCGACGAGGCCGCCGTGAAGGCCATGTGGCGCTTCAAGTTTGCTCCGGCCAAAGGTACCGGCGGTCAAGCCGTTCCGTTCCGAATCAACTACGACTACACCTTTACCCCCGGGGCCTGAAACCCGGCGCGAGGCTTTAGCGGCCCTTGGCCCGCGCCGATGAGGGGAAGGTGCTCTCCGACACGCAACGCCTCGCCCACGGGCGACCGCCGAGCATCGACCGGCCCACAGGCCCCCCCGCAGGAAAGGGCCGGTGGGCCTCACGCAGCTGCGCGCATTTGCCGGTCAGCGAACCTGGACACGATGCCCCATCGGGGGATATTCTGCCCGCAGACTCGAACATGGTGACCGCACACGGAGTACCCCGCAGGTACGCTTCGGTATTGTTGGGATTGGGCGTCGCGAGCACGGTCGCGATGGTGGCGAGCTCGGCGGTGGCGCAGGACGCACCTACCGAGAAGTCGATCGAGGTACAGCTGTTCCAGTCTGCGATCGGCCCCAAAGGCTTTCTCACCGTGGACAGCGCCTCGGTGCCAGCCCACAAAACCTTCGGGTTGGGCCTGTGGTTCAACTACCAAAGAAGCCCGTTTTCTCTCTATACGGTCACGGGAAACGACCAACTTCGACAAACCGTCGACGTGGTCGAGCAGCAGATGACGGCCGAGCTGACCGGCGCCGTGGGCTTGCTCGACAAGCTCCAGCTGGGCATGGCCTTGCCCGTCACGTTGATGCTCGACGGGAAAAGCTACACGTCAGCTGGTCAGGCTGGACCCGATCTGTCGGGCGCAGGGGTGGGAGACCTTAGGCTCGAGGTGAAGGGGCTCTTGTCCCACGTGAGCTACGGCGGCAGCCAGCGCGACGACTCCGACCCCACCTCCGAGGACGTCGTGGGCGATAGCGACTTCTTCGTGGCCGCGGCGGCAGGCGTGACGGTACCTACCGGCAATCAGGACAAGTTCCTCGGTGACAAGACGGTCACCGGGCGCGCCCGGGTGATTCTGGAGTACCGCAAGGGCGACCTCCGTGCCGGTGGGTACGCCGGCGCACTCTTCCGCAAGGAGACCCAGGCCTTCGCCGCCGAGGTAGGTCACCAAGTCATGTACGGTGTGGCTTCCGAGTACAGCCTGCACCGGCAGGTGGCGCTGCTGGCCGAACTGTTCGGCCGCAACGGTTTCAATCGTTACGTCGACGCGAACCCGATGGAGCTCGACGTGGCGATGCGTGTGAACATCACCAGCATGCTCGCCGTCACGGTGGGTGGCGGGGCAGGATTGATCAAGGGCATCGGCTCGCCCAAGGCCCGCGGATTTCTGGGCGTCACCTTCAACCCCGACTTCCGCGACGCGGATGGCGATGGCGTCTACGACGTGGACGACCGCTGCCCGGACGCCCAAGAAGATCGGGACGGCTTTCGGGACCGAGACGGCTGCCCCGACCCCGACAACGACGGCGACGCTCTGCCCGACACGGAAGACAAGTGTCCGCTCGACGCCGAAGACGTCGACCAGTTTCAAGATGAGGATGGCTGCCCCGAGCCCGACAATGATGGCGACGGCATACCCGACCTGAAAGATCCCTGCCCGAACGCAGCCGAAGACGGGCAAGGCAGGCGCCCGAGCGACGGTTGCCCCTCCACCACGGAAGACGCCGACGGCGACGGCGTCGTGGACGCCAAAGACCAGTGCAGTGACGAACCCGAAGACCGAGACGGCTTCCAGGATTACGATGGCTGCCCCGACGTGGACAACGACGACGACGGCATTCCCGACCAGTTCGACACCTGCCCCGGCGAAGCCGAGGATCCAGACGGGTTTGCGGACGAAGACGGCTGCCCCGACCCCGACAACGACAACGACGGCTTCCCCGATGCGCAGGACCAGTGCCCGGCCGAGGCGGAAACGCTCAACGGAAACAAAGACGACGACGGCTGCCCCGATCCAGGCGCCGAGGTGGTTCACCTCTCCGAACGCGAAATCGAGGTGCGGGAGCGCATTTCCTTCAAGGGCGCCGCGCTAACCCCACCCGGCCAGGTGCTGGTACGTCTCGTAGCGCTGGCGCTCAAGGGGCATCCGGAGCTCGCGCAGGTGCGAATCGAGGTGTCTGCCGGCAGTGACGGGGAAGCCCAAAGCCGCGCAGAGGCCATCAAGCAGGCGCTCGTGGCCGAGGGCGTGGACGGCAAGCGGCTCAGGACCACCGGGAAGACGGCTCGGGCCGCCGTGAGCTTCGTCATCGAGACCATCACCCCCGCGCCCGGCGCGGGAGCAGGGGGCCCCTAGGGCTGCGGGACACCCGGGGGCGTCGCGCCTCCGGGCCTCCCGGCCGGGGCGTGGGCCATGACCTTCAAGGCGCAAGGATGGGCACTTACGGATGTGGGCCAAAAGCGGGACCACAACGAGGATAGCTATCTGTGCAACGACGAGATCGCGCTCTATGCCGTGGCCGACGGCATGGGCGGCCACCTCGGCGGCGAGAAAGCAAGCCGTATGGCCGTGGACGTACTCGAGCAAGAAATTTCGCGAGGCATTTCCCTCGGCGTCACACGAACGAACGACGCCATTCCCGTACCCACGCCCGGCCTTCACCCCATCGCCAAGGCGATGCGGAACGCAGTCAACGAGGCCACGCGCACGATCTGGCAAACGGCGCAGGTGAACCCGCAATACGCTGGTATGGGCACCACCATGACGGGTCTCATCGTGCATCGCGACCGTGTGACGATTTGCCACGTCGGTGACTCGCGCGCGTATCTGTACCGCCAGGGCCAAACCCGTCAGCTGACCGAAGATCACTCGTGGATCGCAGAGCAGATTCGGGCGGGCCTGGTCGATCCGGACGATCTCATCGCGTCGCGGTTCCGCAACATCATCACCCGTTCCGTGGGCTTCGAGCCCACCGTGGACCCCGACCTCATGACCTTGCCCGTAGAAGCGGGCGATTGCTTCCTGCTTTGCTCCGACGGGCTATCGAACCACGTCTCCGCCGAGGAGATCGGCAACGTGCTCGCGACGCAGTTCTATGCCGAGGCCGGGCAGACGCTGATCGAGATGGCGAACCAACGCGGCGGGGACGACAACATCACCGTGCTGGTGGTGTATGTGTCGAATGCCCCTTGAGCTTGCCGAGCCCCGGGGCGCCCTGCGCCTAACGGTGGCGTGGCGGGCCCAACGGTGCTAATTCGGTTTACGCTCATGGGCCTCCTCGACGTCTTTCGCCCCCGCTGGAAGCACAGCAACCCCGACGTACGCCTCCAGGCGGTCAAGGTCCTCGACGACGACCAGGCCCTCGGGGAAGCAGCTGCCCGCGACGAGGACGAGCGCATTCGGCGCGCCGCGATCCGTCAGATGGTGGACCCCTGGCGGCTGAAGAACGTCGCCCACGTGCAAAGCGACGACCGTCTCCGCAGCCTGGCCCTGGCGCGGGCCCGGGAGCTCTTCGTGCAGATCGCTCTTTCCGGACAGGAAAGCGAAAGGAACTCCCTGGCCGCCGTGCGAGACCTGGAGAGCCAAGAGCACTTGGCCGAGATCGCGCTGCGCGCGCCCCGCCCGGCCGTCAGGAGGCAAGCTCTGGATCTCGTCGTCGCCAAGGGAGCTCTGGCCAACTTGGTTCGCCGGGCCACAGACCGGGAGCTTCGCCTCGCGGCCCTCGCGCGGCTTTCGGACCCCGACACGATCAAACACCTGGTTTGCCAGGAAAAAGATCCCTCTTTTGCGGGCGTCCTGCTGGACCGGCTCGACCCGGCGGCCCTGGTGTTCGTCGCCGAGAGGGCCCGCACCAAGTCCGTGGCCAAGCTGGCACGTCAGCGGGTGCCAGCAGCCACGGCGGCCTCGGCCCCTGCGGTCACGGCCGACCTCGAGGCTCTCAAGCGGCACGCCCGGCAGCACCAAGTGACCCGTGAGATGGAGGCACTGTCTGCGAACGCCGGGGCCGGAAGTGAGGAGGACGAACGAAAGAGCGTCGACCTCGAGACCGAGTGGGCGCTCGTGGGCGCAGAAGCCGAGGTGGAGCTGCGCGTGCGCTTCGAGGCGGCCGCCAGGCGTTTTCGGCGAGTGCACGGCCCTGCGGCCGAGGCGAGAAAAAAAGCAGAAGCGCGCCAGGCCGCCCAGCGCATCGCCGCGAAGATGCAGGCGCTGGCCGGGCGCATGGAGGACGAGGCCGCCCCCAAGGCCGTCGCGCCGTCGGCTCCGGCGCCGGAGCCCCCCGCTCGTCAAGAGGCCCCGCCCGTCAAGACGCCAGAGGCCGCGCGGCCGGTCCTGCGGCCGCATGAGCTCGCCAACGAAACCACGGCGCTGCGGGCACTGCTACCCCACCTCGAATCGGCACTGCCGACCGATCGCCTGCGGGTGCTCAACGGGGCCCTCAAGCAATCTCGGGCTGCGGGGCAACGGCTGGAACGCCTGCTCTCGCTGCCCGCCCCGCAAGGCGAGGAGGCGCTCTCACCGGCCCCCGACGGCGCCGCGGCCGGTGCGCCGCAGACCGAGCCCGTCGATGCACGCAGCGACGCAACGGCGTTGCGGCTGACGCTGAGCGGCCTGGAGTCCTCCCTGCGCGCGCGCATCGCCGAGATAGAACAGCGCGAAGACTGGAAGCGGTGGGCGAACCTTCAGCAGCTCGAGCTCGTGTGCCGTCAGGCAGAGGTGCTGCGCGAGGTCCTGCCCGACTTCCCCGACAAGAGCCAGGCCCGGGTGGAGCTGTCTAACCTCAGAGCCGCCTGGCGCCGGGTGGGCCCCGTGCCCGCCGAGCGCAAAAACGAACTTTGGATGCGCTTCAAGGCCGCCTGCGAGGGCGTGCTCGGGATCGTGGGGGACCAGGAAGGCCCGGGTCGCGCCTCCGCGTCGCAAGCGGAAGACGCCGCAACCCCCACGCCCTCTACCGAGGAAGCGTCCCTCGGAAGCGAAACCTCTGACGCGCCCGCTCCAGAGGCCAGCTTGGCCCCCGCCCCCTCCGAGGGCACCGGGGACGTTGTCCAGGACACGACCGAGGCGTAGATCCCCGCGCCCCCAGGGCGCAGGACGCCCAGGTCCCCCGCTCTAGCTGGCGCTTCGGTCGGTATGTTCACGACCGTCGAATGAGAGCATTCTCGGCTTCTCTTCGACCACCGTCACGAGGTGCACGGGGCGACGCCAGATCCGCTGCAAAGCCTCGATCGTGGCGTGGGCGTTGTCCATGTGGAGGTCAGTACCCTCATGCTTGTGACGGAGCAAGAGGTCACCGCGGTTCTCGAAGTTCGCGTCCTCGACGGCGATGAAGGGCTCACCGAAGTTGGTGAGCTGAAAAAGGATCTTGTCCTTGATCTTCTTGAATTCACGGGAGTCGATCTCGTTCCGCTCCGACCGCTCGTTGAACGAGAACGAAAAGAACTTGTTCTCCGAACAGAATTCCTCCGTGAAAAACTCGTCGATGAAAGTCACGTCGTTGTAGATCTTGCGCACCTCGAAGATCTTTTGTCTGCCGAGGCCCAAACGTTTGTCCCAGTTGCGCCGGGCTGCCATGTCCTGGCACTCGTTCCACTCGGAGCCGAAGCGACCTTTGTCCCAACGCTCCTCGATGTGCCGCAACAGCTCGATACCCACCTTGTAAGGGTTCCACTGTCCGGGCGCCGCCGAGAGCACACCGGCGTTGTGGTCTGCATAGTCGATGATCTCAGAAGGCCGAAGCGCCTTCTGGGTCATGATCTTGCTGTGCCAGTAAGACGCCCAGCCTTCGTTGAGCACCTTGGTTTGTCGCTGGGGCGCGAAGTAGTAGGCCTCGTCGCGCACGATCTCGAGGATATCGCGCTCCCAGGGCTCTAGCGGCGCGTGCTCGAGCAGAAACAGCATGACGTCCCGCTGCGGCTCGTGGGGAACACGGCGGGGCTTTTCCTTCTCCTTTTCCACCTTTCTCTTTTGGGCCTCGAGAAATTCGGGTGGATTGATGAACCCGTCCATGTACGACTTTGCCTTGAGGCGCGGGATCTCCTGGGCCTCCTCGGGCTTGTCGCCATCGGTCCGCTTCTGTGCGTTGCGAACGATGAAGGGCGACATGGGATCAATGAGATTCTCGAGGCAGAGGCAGGTATCGATGAAGCTCTCGACCTTGTCGAGGCCGATGCGTTCGATGTGGCGCCTCACACGGGTCGCATGATTCGCCATGCCGTCGATCATGCGCCGATCTGTCTTCGAGAAGTAGTAATTGTTCTTGAAGAAGTCGACGTGCCCAAGAACGTGGGCGACCACCATCTTTTGGTCGACGAGCGAGTTGCCTTCGAGGAGATAGGCGTAAGCCGGGTTGTTGTTGATCACCATCTCGTAGATGTGTGACAGCCCGTAGGTGTGGCTCTTGTCGAGTTGCTCGAAGTCCATGCCGAAGCGCCAGTGGGGGTAGCGAACGGGGAACCCCCCGAAGGCCGCAACCTCCTGCATGCGCTTGTAGTCGAGAATCTCGAAGCGGGTCTCCCAAAAGTCGAGGCCGTACGCCCGCGCGTAGCCCTCGATTTCAGTTTGGATGTCCACCAGGTATGCCGGTAAACCCGCCACTTTGACGCGCTCCTATCGACCTCGCCCGAGGAATTCCCGGATCGAGTCCATGATGTGTTCTTTGCCCTTTATCTCCGAGGTCACCACGTTTTCGGCCGTCCGAAAGTGCTCCTGCAGGTCCTTGATGAACTGCCCGGAGCCGTAGGGGCTCTCGACCTGGCCGTAGCAGAACTGGTTGACTGCGGGCAACACCTGCTGCCGAAGGATGTTGATGCAAAGGGAGGTATCGTCCACGGACCAGTTATCGCCGTCGGAGAAATGAAATGGATAGATGTTCCATTCGCTTGGCGGATAGTCGTCCTGAATCATCTTCGCGCACAGCTTGTACGCGCTCGAGATCATCGTGCCGCCAGACTCCCGCGTTCGGAAGAAGGTCTCCCGATCCACCTCTTTGGCGCTGGCGTCGTGGATGATGTAACGGGTCTCGAGCCCGTCGTACTGCGAGCGCAGCCACGTGTCGATCCAGAACGACTCGACTCTGACGATCTCCTTCTGCTCGTCGCCCATCGATCCCGACACGTCCATGATGAAGATCATGACCGCGTTTGATTGGGGAAGGGGGATGGTCTTCCAGGATCGGTAGCGCTTGTCCTCACGAATGGGGACGATGAGGGGCCGCCCTGCATCGTAGGTCCCCTGGGCCACTTCGCGCCGCAGGGCTTGCCGGAAGGTGCGCTTGAAGTGCCGCAGCGACTCGGGGCCGGTGCGCCGGATCCCCACGTAGCGGTCCTTCTGCGTGATGATGCGTTCCTTCCCTTTCGGTTCGATCCGGGGCAAACGCAGCTCCTCACCCATGATCTGGGCGAGTTCGTCCATCGACAGCTCGACCTCCAGGACGTGCTCACCCGCTTGATCACCCGCCTTGCCCTGACCCGACTGCCCAGGCTGTCCCTGGTCCAGGGGATCTCCCACGTTACCCTGGCCTTGCCCCACCCCACCTTGGCCACCCTGCCCACCGAAGCGGAAGCGAGGCATCTGGATCTGCGGCAAGGGGATGGAGATGCGGTCCTTCCCCTTGCGACCTATCAGCTCGCCGTTCGAGATGTACTTACGCAGATCCTGCTTGATCTTCCCGCGCACGATGTCGCGGAAGCGCCGATGGTCGGGATCGATGCGCATCGTCATGGGGCAATCCCCCTGTGGTTCGTCAGGTTCAAGTTGGCGTTACGACCCTCGCGCGTCGCCCCGGGCAAAGATACTGGCCACGAAGTTCAGAACGTCGGTAGCGCAGATCTCGCAGTAGCCGTAGTTGCGGATCATGCGGTTCTTCACCACGTCGATCTTCTCCTGCGTGTCACGATCGATGACGGCAGACACCAGGCTCGTAAGCTTGATCGAGTCTTTTTGATCCTCGAAGAGCTTCAGCTCGAGCGCCTTTTGTAGCCGCTCGTTCGTCCGGAAATCGAAGTGCTTACCCTCGATGGCCAAAGCGCCGATGTAGTTCATGATCTCGCGCCGGAACTCGTCCTTGCGCGACTCGGGGATATCGATCTTTTCCTCTATAGAACGCATCAACCGCTCATCGGGCTCTTCGTCCTGCCCGGTTGTACTTGTTTTTGACGCGTTCTTTTTGCGTGTAGGCCTTGATGTTGTCGATGTAGTTGGCGCAGAGCTTGGCAATGGCCTCCTCGTCCGCGCTAATGGCCCTTTGGACCTCGTTCTTGACGATGTCCTCGTACTCCTGCTTCACCATGCCCAGCAGCATCGTGTAGCGTTTTCGTTCTTCCTCGTTGGTGATGAGAGAGTGATGACGTAAGCCGCTCTCCACCTCGTTCATCACCATGAAGGGATTGACGCAGCCTTCACCTTGGTCGCTGACGAGCGCATTCGATATCTTGTCCTGCACATAGCGAGGTGAAATCCCCCCCATACCCTCTCGGCTTGCTTCCTTGCGCAGTTCTTTGATGTTGTCCTGCGTGAAGCCAGGCAGCGACTTTCCGTCGTAGAGCTTCATCTTCTGCACCAGGGTGAGCTGATGCTTCTTTGGATCTTCGAGGCGGGTCAACACGGCCCACATCGAGGCCGTCTCGATCGTATGCGGCGCGATGTGTTTGCCGCGGATCTTCTGCGTGTTGAAGTCCTTTTCGTAGATCCGCTTTTCCTCTGAGAGGCGCGAGATATACGGGATGTCGATCTTCACGGTGCGGTCGCGCAGCGCCTCCATGAACTCGTTGTTGAGCAGCTTCTTGTATTCGGCTTCGTTCGTATGGCCGACGATCACTTCGTCGATGTCCGTCTGGGCGAACTTCTTGGGCTTGATCTTGTGCTCTTGCGAGGCACCCAGGAGGTCGTAGAGGAACGCCACGTCGAGCTTGAGCACCTCGATGAACTCGATGATGCCGCGGTTCGCGATGTTGAACTCACCGTCGAAGTTGAACGCGCGCGGGTCGCTATCGGAGCCGAATTCGGCGATCTTGCGATAGTTGATGTCACCCGTGAGCTCGGTGGAGTCCTGGTTCTTCTCGTCCTTGGGCTGGAAGGTGCCGATACCCACACGGTCTTGCTCGCTGAGGATGAGCCGCCGCACGCGCACGTGCTTGACCACCTGGCTCCAGTCGCCGTCGAAGTGGCGCATGAGCTCGCGGAAGATCAGGCGGCACGCGGGATTGAGATCGCCTTCGACCACAACGCGCCGATCGTCGGGTCCGTTGATGCCCAGTTCGACCAGAGCTTTCTCGCGCCACTCGCGCGGGATCAGCTTGAGCGGCTCTTCGTTCATCGGCGATCGAAAAAGCGCATGCCCACCGCAGACGTGGCGGAGTTCTTCGGGCAGCACCCATTCGTAGGTGTAGAGCGAGCCTTCGGGCGAGCGAGAGTACTCTTCGAGGCCCCGCTTGAGCAGGCGCGCGATGGTACTTTTCGAGCTGCCCACGGGCCCGTGAAGCAAAATCACGCGACGCTCGGTGCCGTAGCCCTGTGCCGCGCTCTTGAACACGTTCACGAGACGCATCAGGGGAATGTCGAGCCCGTAAACGGCGTCGCGCCCGCCGTGCTGCTCATCTTTGAAGAAGTTGTAACGAAGCAGGCGCTTCTTGTTGTCGATGTACTCTTCGGTCCCGAAGGACAGAATCATGTCGTATAGGCGCTGGAAAGCGGTCCGCGTGACGAGCGGGTTCTTGCGAACCACGTCGAGGTACTCGTCGAAGGTCCCCGTCCAGTTCAGCTCCGCGTACTCCTTGCGGTCCTGCAGGCTTGAGATCTTGTGGACCAAGGATTGCTCTGCCATCGGTTCTCCTCTCGGCCTGAGGTGCTCGTGCGAACCGTCGCCCCGTTCCTCGCGCCGCCTGTTGTCAGTGTATCACGCTGGGCGTGATCGTCCTGCCGTTTATTGGTTGAATGCGTCGACCGCGAGCGGCCCCGTCTCGAAAGACCATGAGACGAGAACGCTCGTTCAGCCTGGGCGCAGGGCCACCTACCTCGGCCGCTGCATCCCCAACGACGCCATCCCGCGCCGCCCGCCTAGATATATGGATCGTCTCAGCCAGGGTTCAAGGCTGAGTCGTGGCGCCGAGGGGTTTGCCGCCTCTTTGGAACTTCACCACGGCGGCGTCGTGCTCTGCACGGTTTGCAGAGAACACGTGGGTCCCATCGTTACGGGACACGAAGTAAAGGTAGGGCGAACCGTCCGGCGTCATGACCGCAGCAAGCGCGTCCCGCCCCGGATTGGCGATGGGCCCGGGCGGCAATCCGACATGCGCGTAGGTACTGTAGGGATTTTCCTTATCGTCGAGATGGATGCGCCGGATTCGATTTTCGAATTGCATGCAAGCTGCCGAGGCGGTCCCCAAGAAACGCGGCGCGACCGTGCATCCGTAGACGATGGTGGGATCCGTTTGCAGCAGCTTCGGAGAGAACGACGGCAAGGTGAGCCTGTTGATGAAGACTTGTGCGATGCGGGGACGCTCCGCGGGCTGCCCGGTCTCCTTCTCCACGATGCTGGCCATCGTGACGATCTCGGGATCACCCCAACCCAACACCTGCTTCAGGCGGGCCGCGCCCTCGCCATGCCGAAGCCGCAGCGCCTCGAACACCTCTCGGTGGCGCCGCACCATCGCCAGCAGCACCTTCTCGGGCGGGGAGCCCTTGGCCAACTTGTAGGTATCGGGAAACAGATAGCCTTCAAGGGTGGGCCCCGGCAGCCCCACCTTGCGGGCGAAGCCAGCGTCCATGGCCAGGGCGGCCAGCGGCTCCTTTCCGGCGATGCCGGCGGCGCCAAGGATCTCGGCCACCTCCAGCATGTTCTTGCCTTCCGGCACGGTGACGGCCACGAGCTCCTCCGAAGCACCCCTGACCAGGGTCTCGATGAGCGCCCGCGGGGTGGTGGGAGCTTCAATCTCGTAGCGGCCGGCCTTGAAACGGCTCGCGGCGCCGCGCTGTCCAGCGTAGAGCCGAAAGAGCGTGGGATGTTCGAGCACACCCGCCGCCTCGAGCAGCCGGGCGACCTGCCCTGCCGCCGCCCCTTTTGGGATCACCAGCTCGACTTTGCCCTGGGCGCTTCCCCCGAAGGTTTCGGGATAGGTGAAAAATTTGTAAGCCACGGCACCGGCCATAATCAGGCCCGCGAGACTCGTGAATACGAATACGCGAAACGCCTTCACCATGGGGCTCGTCACTCTCGATCGCTTCGTCACCTTCGGTCGTCCAACCATCGTTGCAGAATCACAGCAGCTGCCACTCGATCTACCACTTGCTTGCGCCGCGCCCGAGACAAGTCGGCCTCGAGCAAGACGGATTCGGCCTCGACGGTCGAAAAGGACTCGTCGACGAGGTGTACGGGTAAGGCGAAGGCCTGCGCGAGCCGGGCCGCAAAGGCGCGGGCACCGCGGGCGGCTTTACCTTCGGCTGCTTCGCCCGCCCGGGGATCGGGGTTGAGCGGCAGGCCCACCACAAAGCCCTCGATCTCGTGTTTGCGCACCAAAAGCCCAATCGCGTCCAGGTCCTTTTGGCCACCCCGTCGCTCGAGGGTCGCGAGCGGCTGCGCCGTCAGGCCGAGGCCATCCGACACGGCCACGCCCACGCGCCGGCTTCCGAGATCGATGGCCAAAAAACGGCCCATCGCTCGACTCTAGCAGTGAACGCCACAGCGGCCTCACACGGAAAACGACCTCGCGCCTTTGTGAGAGAGGCGCAGCACGCTATGACTCGCCTCCATGTCAGAGCGCAGTCCATCGGGCGAGCCCGCGCCCCTCCAGATCGATCTCGACGAGGCAACGGCCCAGGGGGCCTACAGCAACCTCGTGCTCATCAATCACAGCGACAACGAGTTCGTGCTCGACTTTGCGTTTCTGCAACCCAACGGCCCCCGGGCCCGTGTACGCGCCCGCATCGTGTCGAGCCCCCGCCACACCAAGCGCCTGCTCAAAGCCCTGGAAGCCAACGTGCGACGCTACGAGGAGCGCTTTGGCACCATCGAAGACACCGACAGCGCGCCCAGCGTGCTGCTCGGAACAGGCGGCGTGGTGAGCTAATCAGGGCAACGACGCCAGGAGGGCGGCCAGTTCGACGCGCTCGCCCGCGGGCCTGCCCTCGGCCCGGGCGAACGCCGCATCAATCGCCAGCAGGGCCGTGGACAGGGTTTGCTGGTCCAGCACGCAGTCGGGCGCCACAGCCCCGGGGCCCGTTTCCACGAAGTTACGAAAACAGGCGTCGATGATCGGCAAGCGTTTGTCCTGCCGAAGGCGCAGAGGCAGCCCGTGCGACCTGCAGACGAGCGGGCGCATTTCGTAGATCCCGCAGCGGCCGTCATCCTGGAGCGCTACGCAGAGGCTGTCGCTCGGACCCTGAGCGTGGGCACGAAGGGTGGCCCTCACCTCCTCCGGAAGCTGGGGCCAGTGATGCCGGATGGCCTCGGCCTCGACGGACGTGATGGTGAGGCGAACGTGGCAGCAATCATTGCACCCGGTTCGGCACGCCATGTGATCGGCGTGTTGTTGTTCGACCCGGGTGAAAAACGCGTCGACCTTTTGTGCCAGGAGGCGCAGGTGAGCCAGCGCGTCTGCCCCGGTCACGGGCAGTTCCGGAGGAGGCGTTTCGGAGGAGAGATTCGTTGGTTGCTTTGCCGTCATGGCACCACCGCGGCTTGCGCAAACTTCAGCACCCCCGCCGTAGCGTCCAGCTCCACCTCGGCTCCGTAAGGAAGCGCCAGATGACGCTCCCCATGGCCGAACAACCCTCCCAACACGACGGGGAAAGAAAACCTCCGAAGACGTTCGGATAGGACGTTGAGCACGGAGGGGGAAGGCCCCCCTGCGGGCTCGTCGCATCCGACGAACTCGCCCACCACGACGCCCACCACCTGATCGAATACACCTGCCAATTCGAGATGCGTCAAGAGGCGATCGACACGATAGGGGCGCTCGCCTACCTCTTCGAGGAAGAGAATGCCCCCCTCGAGCGGGGGCAGGTAGGGTGTTCCCAGCAGGCGGGAAAACACTTCCAGGTTCCCTCCCACGAGGGGTCCTCGCACCCGCCCGGGGCAGAGGCGGGCCAGCTGAGAGAGCAAGATCCCCTCGCGAGGCGCCTCGAGCAAAGCCCACAAATGGTCGAGGTCCGAGGTGGGCAAACGGGAAAGTTGCGTCACAACGGGCGCATGAACGGAGGCCACCCCCCGGGAAGCCGCTGCGGCCAGGAGGGCGGTGCCGTCGGAGAATCCCACGAGCACCTTCGGGTGTGCCCGTAGCACCGCCCAGTCGATGCCGCGCAGAAGACGCATCAGGCCGTAGCCGCCACGCGCCATCCACACACCCTGGACCGACGTATCGGCGAGGGCGGCGTTGAGCCCACGGGCCCGGAGTTCGTCGGGGCCCGCCAGGAAACCCTCCCGGGCAAAGACTTCGTCAGGATCGAAGGTCACCTCGTAGCGGGCGCGGAGCAGGGCGAGGCCCGCGGCGAAGCGATCCTGGGGCACAGGTCCAGAAGGGGCGATGATCCGTACCCTGTCACCCCGACGTAAGGGGGGGACGGGAATCAACGGCGCCTCTTGCGGCGGCCCGGCGCCGGCGCCTCGGTCTCGGCGGCGGCGCGCGCCGTCCCGAGCGCGGGTCCACCCTTGGGCACGGTGTCCGCTGGACGGCCCGAAAGGTGAGCTGGGGCCGCCGTTGGTGCGAAAGCCTCCACGTAGCGCAGCCGCATCCCAGTGGCCGCGGAGGCATTGACCTTCACGACCCGCATGCGCTTGCGCTGCCCTCCGAGGTCGACCTCGATCTCGGTGCCGTAGGGCAAGGTGAGCGGCGTGCTCACGAAAAAGCCGTCAGGAGCCGGGTCACGAACGACCGATGCGGGTGCGATCACCACCCCTGCGTAGCGAACGTCGATGCTTGCGGGAACTGCTGCTGTCATCGTGGATCCTTCCGGGTCTTCATCGAAAGCCGGGCGCGCGGCATGCGCGACGCGCCCGGGCCGCTCAGCGGCGCTCGAAGCGGGGGGGCCGCTTTGCAAGGAAAGCTGCCATGCCTTCCTTTTGATCGTGGGTCGCGAACAGACCCGCGAAGAGCTCTTGCTCGAGCACCAGGGCACGCTCGAGCGGCATGTCCAGGCCAAGCCGCATCGCTCGTTTGGCCTCGGCCACCGCCAACGGGCCCTTCGAGGCGATCGCCTCGGCCACCGCGAGGACCGCCGGCAACAGGGCCTCCGGTTCCACGACGGCGTTGACCAGCCCGTACGTACCCGCCTCTTCCGCCGAGAGGACCCGCCCCGTGAAGACGAGCTCACGGGCCCGGGACAGGCCCACCCGGCTTGCCAGGCGCTGCGTGCCGCCAAAACCAGGAATCACGCCCAGCCCCACCTCGGGAAAGCCCAGCTTGGCCGAGCGCGCGGCGTAGATGAAGTCTGCGCACAGGGCCAGCTCGAGGCCACCACCCAGCGCGAAGCCGTTGACGGCCGCAATGACCGGCACGGGCAGGCTCTCGATGCGTCTTGCCGTTTCGTGGGCGGCGGCCGCGAAGGCCCGCGCCTCCCACGGCCCCATTGTGGACATGGCGGCAACGTCCGCGCCCGCCACGAACGCTTTCGGGCCCGCACCGGAGAGGATCACGCAGCGCAGGTCGGCGTCGTCCGCGAGCGCGGCGAAGCAGGCGCCCAGCTCGGCGATGACGTCGGCGTCGAGTGCGTTCAGCACGTCTTGCCGGTTCACGAGCACGGTCCGGATCGGCCCGGGTGCACCCACCACCAGGTTGTTGAACACCATGCCCATGCGCGCCCGGCAGGAATCGAACCTGCAACCCTCGGCTTAGAAGGCCGATGCTCTATCCAATTGAGCTACGGGCGCCCAGCCGGCAGGAACGAAGCCGTTCCGTCGCCGGGCAAGACACGGGATGATAACAGAGACCGGGACGACTTTGGCACCCCATTCAGCACACGACAGGGCCGCGCAGCCCGGTTCGGCGCGGGGCGGGGGCGCGCCCCTCCGGGAGCGGCTACGGCCTGCCCCGGGCGGTCGCTTGGCGGCAACACGCGGGGGGTGCTACACGCCCCCATCATGTTCACCATCCCGGTGCCGCTCGGCGATCGCACGTACAACGTTTTGATCGGTGACATGGGTGTGGAGACCACGGCCGAATGCGTCGCAAAGGCGCTCGCCCGGTGTACGGGCCTGGCCGTTGTGGTCGACGGCCACGTGGCACGCCTCAACCCGCGCGTGGCCGCCCTGTCGCGCGCGCTCGAGGCCCGCCTGCCGCGTGTCGCCTGCCTCGAGCTCGCCCCGGGCGAGTCGTGCAAGACCTTCTCCGAGCTCGAAAAAACCTGTGAGTGGCTCGCTGCCCAGGGGTTCGACCGGGGGGCCGCGATCTTGGCCATCGGGGGTGGTGCCACCTCGGATCATGCGGGCTTCGCCGCCTCGATCTACCTGCGGGGCATTCCCTTTGCGCTCGTGCCCACCACCTTGCTTGCGATGGTCGACGCCTCCGTGGGCGGCAAAACGGCAGTGGATCTCGGGGCAGGAAAGAACCTGGTGGGCGCGTTTCACCAACCGAAAGTGGTCGTGGCCGACCTCGGCTTTCTCGAGACGCTCCCCGCCCGTGAGCTGTCCGCCGGCATGGCCGAGGTGGTCAAGGCCGGGCTCATCGCCGACGCTGCCCTCTTCGCGTGGCTCGAGCGGCAGTCGGCGCCTGCCCAAGCCTGGCCCCAGGCGCTGCTGGCCGAAGCCATCGCCGAAGCCGTGAAGGTGAAGGTGGCCGTGGTCTCGGAAGACGAGCGCGAAACGGGACGACGCGCCATCTTGAACTTCGGCCACACCTTGGGACACGCGATCGAGTCCGGCAGCCACTACGGCTTGCTCCACGGCGAGGCCGTGAGCTTGGGCATGTTGGCGGCTTTGCGACTGGGCGAGCTCAAGGGTAAAAGCGACGCCACACTGCGGACCCGGACCCAGGCGCTGCTCGAACGGCTCGCGCTGCCCGTGGACGTCAAAACGCATCTGACACCCGAAGCTCTCAAGCACGTGGACGTGGACAAGAAGCGTCGCAGCGACAGCGTCCGCTTCGTGTTCGTGCCCACGCCCGGGGAAGCGGTGCTGGAAGACGTTCCGCTTTCCGAGCTGCGCACGCACGCCCTGTCGATGTTCTGACGACGAAGGGCCCGACCGCTGCGGAGCCTCAGCCCGCGTAGGTGAAGAAGCCGCGACCCACCTTGCGGCCGTACCATCCCGCAGCCACGTACTGGCGCAACAGGGGACAGGGGCGGTACTTGTCCTCGCCCAGCTCTCGGTGCAGCACTTCGAGGATCGCAAGCGTCGTGTCGAGGCCGATGAGGTCCATGAGCGCCAGAGGCCCCAGGGGATGGTTGAGCCCCAACACGCAGCCCTTGTCGATGTCCTCGGCGGTGGCGATGCCCTCGTAAAGGGCAAAGCACGCCTCGTTCACGAGGGGCATCAAGATGCGGTTGACGACGAAGCCCGGAATGTCCCGCGAGGTCACGATGGTCTTGCCTAGCACTCCAGCAAGCTCCGCCACGGCGGCGTAGGTGTCGTCGGAGGTCGGCAGCCCCCGAATCACCTCGACCAATTTCATCACGGGCACCGGGTTCATGAAGTGCATGCCGATCACCTTGTCGGGCCTCTGCGTATGTGCCGAGAGCGCCGTAATCGACAGCGAGGACGTATTGCTCGCGAGAATGGCGTGGGGAGGACAGATCCGATCGAGCCGGCCAAAGAGCTCCTGCTTGAGCGCTGCGTTTTCGCTGGCCGCTTCGATGACCATGTCCACGCCTCCAAAAGACGCGAGATCGGGCCCCACGCAGACGCGCGCCACGATGTGATCGCGGGCGTCGGGGTCGAGTTTGCCCTTGCGCACCTGGCCCTCGAGCGCCCGCGCGAGCGTCTCGAGCCCTCGTTGCGCGGCGGCCACATCGACGTCGACGAGAACGACGTCGAGCCCGGCCGTGGCCAGCACCTGAGCGATGCCGCGGCCCATTTGGCCAGCCCCCACCACGCCCATGCGCGAGAGGCTCATGGCCGCTCCACCGCCATGGCGATACCCTCGCCGCCCCCGATGCAGAGCGAAGCCACGCCGCGGCGCAGGCCACGCTCCGCGAGCGCCGACAGCAAGGTGACGAGGATGCGGGCGCCGCTGGCACCGATCGGGTGGCCGAGCGCCACCGCCCCGCCCCACACGTTGACGCGCGCGGGATCGAGCCCCAGCATCTGATTGTTGGCCAGCGCGACCACCGCGAATGCCTCGTTGATTTCCCACAAATCCACGTCGCTCTTCGCCCACCCAATGCGTGCGCACAGGCGTTCGATGGCTCCAGCGGGAGCTGTGGTGAACCACTCGGGCGCCTGCGCGTGGACCGCGGTGCCCACGATGCGGGCGAGCGGCGTGAGGCCCCGGGCGCGCGCCGTGCCCTCATCCATCAAGACCAACGCTGCGGCTCCATCGTTGAGCGACGAGGCGTTGCCGGCGGTGATGGTGCCGTCCTTCGCGAAAGCGGGGCGCAACGAGGCGAGCTTGGCTGGATTGCCCCGGCCCGGCTCTTCGTCGGTGTCGACCCGGACGGGCTCACCTTTGCGCTGAGGCACGGGCACCGCGACGATCTCGCCCTTGAACTTGCCGGCCGCGATGGCACTTTGAGCCCGCTCATACGACGCGGCGGCGTAGCTGTCCTGCGCCTCCCGCGAGATGCCTTTATCGCGCGCGCAGAGCTCGCCACAGCTTCCCATATGGGTGTCTCCGTAGGGGTCCCATAGACCGTCGTGAATCATGGAATCGAGCACCTGCCCGTGCCCCATACGGAGCCCCTCACGAGCCTTGGGCAGAAGGTAGGGGGCGTTCGTCATGCTCTCCATGCCGCCGGCCACCACGGCATCGAGATCGCCCGTGGCAATCGCCCGCGCCCCAAACGCCACGGCGGCGAGTCCAGAGCCACACACCTTGTTCACCGTGACGGCGCCCACGGCGCGTGCGAGCCCGGCGGCGTGCGCAGCTTGGCGGGCCGGCGCCTGACCCTGACCGGCGCCGAGCACACAACCCATGTACACCTCCCCTACGACCTCGTGGGCGTCTGCCGCGGACAGCCCCGCGCGTGCCACCGCTTCGCCGATGGCAATGCCGCCCAGCTGCCAGGCCGGCAGGGGGGAAAGCGCTCCCTGGAATGCCCCGATGGGTGTCCGCGCGGCGGACACGATGACCACGTTTCGCATGGCGTCTTTCGTCCTTTCGACAAGAGCGCCCCGGCGGTCTGACGACGAGGGCCCTGTCCCTTCATCCTAACGCCGCTTTGGGGCGGCGCCCAATGCTTCCAGGGGGTTATCTCGGCCGAAGGGGAAAGAGCGCCGCAAAAGTAGACAAGAAACCCACATGTCTTACTATAGATGACATGAGGCGATCGATGGCCTGGATCTCCGCCAACTTCTGGCCCCTGCTGCCCGCCCTGCTCGGCCTGGCGGCCATTGGCGTGCTGGCAGCCGGCTGTGGGGGGTGGACCTCGCAAACGCCGTGGCCGCTGCGCAGCGAGGGACGCCCGAAGGGCGCACGCGCGGAAAGCCCGCGCCGGCCCGACGACGCAGCCGCGTGGGTCGAGGCCACGCTGAGACGCCGGGGCTTGAAGTTCGGCACCGACGGGTCGGTCGCAGCCCTCTACTCTTACGCCGTGGCTCGGCACGAGCGCATCGACCCCCGCGCGGCGCGCGCGGGCGACCTCCTGTTCTTCGATACGTCACGTGATGGCAATGCCTGCGGCACCCACGTGGGTTTGGTGGAGGCCATTGCTCCCGGGGGGGCCCTCAAATTCCGGGAGCGGCGCGACGGGCGGGATCTGCAGAGCTTTGCCGATCCGATGCGGCCGCGCCGCAGACGCGACGCTCAAGGGCGCGTGGTCAACTCGTTTCTACGCCCCCGCCAACCACACGACGAAGACACCAGCCGCTACTTCGCGGGCGAAATGGTCTGCGCCGTGGTGCGTGTCCGCAGCTAGCCACACCCACCTACGTTCGAAAAATTGATCCGGCCTCGCCCTCGCGGTAGCCGTGAGCATCATGTCGATCGAAGTCGAACGAGCGACCTTGCCTTGCCAGGTGTGCAAGGCTCAAGTCTCCGAGCTGCGCCGGGGCCGGTGCTGGGCGTGCTACCAGAAATGGTCAGAGGCACGACCCGTGGGCCGCGGCGCCGCTTGCGAAACCTGCGGCGAGCGCCGCCGTGACAACCTGAGGTTACTCGAGTTGCACGGGCGCTCAGCAGTCATGTGCCACAACTGTGGAACCCGCGTTCTGCGGATGGACCTGGTGCCCGAAACTCTCGAAGGAATCCGGGCGCGCCTGGAACGCGAACGGCGAGGCGCCGAGCAGCGTGAGGGAAAGATCGATGCCCGTTTGTTCCCCCGGGAGCGACGCGGCGGCGATCGAAGGCGAGAGGCCGGTGAGGCGCGCAGCGAGAACGAGGAACGGCTCGAGCTGCGGTCGGTCGAAGACCTGGTTTTCGAGCTCGGCGACGACGAGGTCGAATTCGTGGACCAGACCATGGTGCGCGAATCGCCTCGAGCCGGGGCGTCGGGCAAGGCCGACTGAGGCGAAAGCGCGAGGTCTTCAGGTGCCGGGAAGCTCAAGCTTCCAGCGTCGCCCCTCGCGCACCAAGGTCAAGACGTAGCGGTCGCCGGTGGCAGAGTGCACTTGCACCTGCGCCTCAGTGTCCGTTTTTCGCAGCAGACGCGCGCCCGAGGGTTCCCAGGCCGGCGGGGCACGGCCCACCGAGAGAAAGTCTTGGGGACTCAACGCCAGCCGGCCGCTGACCCGCTTGGCCGATTGACGGCGCTCATCGAGCTGCTTGCGGCTTCGGGGCCCCAAAAGCGCGTAGACCTCGGCCGCGTGCCCGCCGTGGGCCGCCGCGATGAACTGCTCCACGGTGCGCTCCGGATCCGCGCTGCGCGCCTCCCCGCACGAAGCCAGACCGGCAAACAAGACCACTGCGGTGAGCTTCCGCCACAAGTCCCGCGCGGGGGCGCCTCCTGCCGTGTTCGTCTTCATGTGTCCGGGGAATGTTGCGGGGCCACGTTCGGCGGGCCACGGACGACGTCGGTAACGTACGAGGTGGCCGCCCTCGCGAAAACGCGCGGGATGTGCCCGCGCAGTGGGTTCGTTGTAGTCTTGGAGCATCCCGGGGTCAAGCAGGCCCCGGCGCGCTGAATGTAGAGCCCCTCGAGAGCGTCGAAGCAGCGTAAGCCCACCCAAAGGAGTCTTCGATGAATGCCAACCACCTGCGACGGGAGGCCTCGTGCGCCGCCGAACGGCCCCGGCTGCCCGCCTTGAGAGACGTACTGGCCGGCGTGGCGGTTTTGGGGCTCGTGTTGGGTCTGAGCGCCTGCGTGGTTCGCCCCGCCCGGGTCTCCTACACCTACGGCGGCCCCGCGGGCGTGGCCACGGACACCACGGTCTACGTGCGCTCGGCGCCTCCCCCGCCGCTGGCCGAGTACCGCACGGGCGCACCCGGCCCGGGTTACTTCTGGGTGGATGGCTACTGGGACTGGACGGGGTACGATTGGACCTGGGTGAGCGGCTACTGGGTGATGGCACCGAATCAGTACGCCTGGGTACGGCCTCGGTACGTGGTCGTGGGAGGTCGCTGGCTCTACGAGCCCGGCTTTTGGCGAGGCCCGAGCGGCCAGCGGGATTACTACTACGGGCGTCCGAACCGCGCGCCCGCGGCCCACAGCGGGTGGAGGGCGGCGCCCCCGAACACGGGGACCTGGCGCGCGCCCCCTCACAGCGCCCCGAACCAGCCGGGTGAATGGCGCGCGCCCCCTCACAGCCCCCCGAACCAGCCGGGTGAATGGCGCGCACCCCCAACGGCGGGACCCGTCCCGGGGAGCCCCGACCCGGGTGGCTGGCGTGCCCCCCCTTCGGGCTCACCGCCTGTCGCAAGCCCTCCCGCGGGGGACGGCTGGCGGGCTCCTCCGGCCGCAACCGCGGGCCCCCCGAGCCCCCCTCCCCCAAACCCCGGTGCGGGCGGCTGGCAGAACCCACCGAGCGCTCCGGCGCCAAATCCAGGCAGCGGGTGGACGCCAGCGCCGGTGATGCGGTCACCGGGCCGTGCGCTACCTGCACCCGCCCCTGCGGCTCCGGTCTACACCCCGATGCCGACCCAGCGCCCCCGCACCCTGCCGGGCGCCCCCGTCGAGCGGGCTCCGAGCCGTGTATCTCCGGGTCCGGGCCGCGGCTCGCCGCAGCCCGTTGAATCCGCTCCCCCCCTGCAGCGGAGCCGCAGCCGGGTCGCGCCCCGCTGAGGATCCACACCCGAGGCGCTCAGAACCTACCCGCGTAGGTGAACTGAGCGCCCCCTTCCGGCAGGGGGGCAAGCCCGTAGAGCTCGCTGTGTGTGTCGCCCATTTCGGGCAAGGCCAGCAAGACGATGCCCGTGCCCAGCAGCACGGCGCCTCCGTATGTCCCCACGCCGCCCCAGAACTTGTAGCGGCTGGCCTCCGCGTTGAGTTCGTCGCGGCGTATGGGGTCGTTCCGCGTATTCCGCTCGGCCTCGCGGCGACGGTCGTCCCCTTGCGCGTCTGCCCAGAGGCCCAAGGAAAGACCGGCGGCCCCCGTGCCCAGCAGCACCCAGCCTGGCACGTCGGCGTACCAAGGCTTCCGCTGGAACTTCACCTGGCCAAGCGGCCTCAAGGAACGTGACGCGGCCACCATGTTGCCGGCTTCCTCCGCGTTGAGGACGCCCGGCGACTCGCGCCCCGTCGACAGATACCGACCGAGGGCCACTACCCGCGCGGCTTCGAGGCGCGCCAGCGCGTGGCGGTTCTTGTAACCCGAGCTGAGGTAGAGGCGGGCGTTGAGCCAGGGAGCCCCCTGAAACTCGCCCACCGAGGCCAAAACGACGCTGGAGGCACCGAAACGTTCGGCAACGCGCCGCACGTAGGCCTCCTCCATCGATCGCCGCTGCTCCGGATCGGCGAAGCGCAGCCAGGTGCCCCGGGCGTCGTTGGTGAGCACGGAAGGAAAAACGGCGTCGAGCACGATCGTGGTCGTCTCTGTCGCCCGGTCCGGCTCGATGCCCACGGCCCGAGGAAAGGAATCCTTGACCCCCTGCTTGTCGGGATCGCAGTGCGCCTCGGCCGCGTAGCGGCTCGCTGGTCTCACCACCAGTTCGACCGGCGAAGGCCCTACCAAGTGGCCGTCGACGTGGATGGCGCACCCGCGGGGGTTCGATTGCAGGACGAGCGGGGCCCCTTCGTTCACCGGGGCGGCCTTGACGAGAGCTGCTGTCACGAAGGTGAAACCCTCGGCCTCGCCGAGAGGGCGCCCGGGCAAAAGCAGCTTGAGTGCGGATGCGGTGGCGGCCGCTTCGGCTTGTTGCTCGGCACCCGCCTGGGCGGCCAGCAGCACCGCCCCAACCCGCTGCAGAAGCGTCGTGCCCCGGTCTCCGAGCGGCGCCGCCTCGGAGGCGGTCACCAAGGCCTGAAAGGCGGTCGACAGGGTCGCGGCCACGGCGACGTGTTCATTGGCCGCCCGGAGCGGCTCGGCCGCCTCCAGGGCCGATTGCACCTGCACCGCAATGGGCTCGGCCAAGCCCCCGGGCGGGAGAGGCTCGAGGGGGCTCCCCGGCCCCGGCACCCTGAGGTCCCAGTTCAAGTTCTCGCGCAGCCCTCGGGCGAGCGCCTCGAGGAGGTGCGGGGCGGGCCCCGGTGCATCGCCGATGACGACCGGCAACAGCAACACCTGTGAACGCCCGCCCCCCGGAGCACGGCTCTCGGGCAACGGCGCGCGCGTGGGTTCGTCTGCCCGCGCGAGCGGAGCCGCAAGAAGCACCGCCAGAAGCCCTAGACCGTGAATGCTGGGAATGGAACGCATGCCGCCTCCTTGGGGAACCGAACAAACATACCCGCCGCCGGAGCGCGCGACGCTCGAAATCCGCAGGTGGCGCAGGCGGAGACCCGGGCGTGCCCGCACGCCGCGGCCGGTGTCGAAAGCTCAGAGGATGTACTGGCTGAGATCCTCGTCTGCCAGGATGCTGCCGAGGCGCTGGCTCACGTACTCCCGCGTGATGCGCACCGTCTGGGCTCCGATCTCGGGCGCCTCGAAGGCCAGCTCGTCGAGCAGACGTTCGAGCACGGTGTGCAGCCGCCGGGCCCCGATGTTCTCGTGACGCGCGTTCACGTCTGCCGCCACACGCGCGATCTCGGCGATCGCGTCGTCTTGCCACTCGATCTGCACGTGTTCGGTCGCCATCAGCGCCTTGTATTGCTTGGTGAGGGCGTTCTCGGGTTCGGTGAGGATGCGCACGAAGTCCTCTTTCGAGAGCGGCTCGAGTTCGACACGGATGGGAAAACGCCCCTGGAGCTCGGGGATGAGATCCTTGGGCTTGCTCACGTGAAACGCCCCTGCCGCCACGAACAACACGTGATCCGTACGCAGCGGCCCGTATTTCGTGGAAACGGTCGATCCTTCGATGATGGGCAGCAGGTCCCGCTGCACACCTTCCCGGGAGACGTCGGGGCCGCGGCCGCTGCCTTCGCGGCCCGCCACCTTGTCGATCTCGTCGATGAAGATGATGCCCGACTGCTCGGCGCGGCGAAGCGCCTCTTTCGTCACGCGGTCTTGATCGATGAGCTTGGCCGCCTCTTCTTCCGTGAGCAGCTGCAGCGCCTCGGGCACGGGCACCTTGTGTCGTTTGGTGCGACGGCCTCCGCCCGGGAGCATGTCCTTCAGGTTGAGAACCATTTCCTCCATGCCGGTGCCCGAGAACACGTCGATGACAGACTGGGGCGCGTCAGCGGTCTCCACCTCGACCTTGCGGTCGTCGAGCTTTCCTTCACGGAGCATGCGGCGCAGGCTCTCGCGCGTGGCCTGCTCTGAACCGCTTGGGCTCGTATCCTCACCACCTGCCGGGCCGAGTGCGATGCCGCCCGAAGGCGCGGCACGGCCACCCCGCGCGGGCGGCAGAAGAATGTCGAGCAGCCGCTCTTCGGCGTTGTCTCGAGCCCGTGGGCGCACGCGCTCACGTTCCTCCAGGCGCACCATGGAGACCGCCGTCTCGGCCAGATCCCGCACCATCGAATCAACGTCGCGCCCCACGTAGCCCACCTCGGTGAACTTCGAGGCTTCGACCTTCACGAAGGGGGCGCCGGCCAGCTTGGCCAGGCGGCGCGCAATCTCCGTCTTGCCCACGCCCGTGGGGCCGATGAGCATGATGTTCTTCGGAGAGATCTCGTCCCGCATGGGAGGCTGCACCTGCTGGCGGCGCCAACGGTTGCGCAGCGCCACGGCCACGGCGCGCTTGGCGTCTTTTTGGCCCACGATGTAGCGGTCGAGCTCTTCCACGATCGCTTTGGGAGTCAGGGCTTCGGCGCTTTTGGGCGTGAACATGGTCAAGACCAAAACATAGCGCCCAGCGCCCGGAATGACAGGGCGAGCCCGACGAACTTGAGCTCTGCATCCCGCAACGGGGTCGCCAGGACCACCCCGGTGCCGCACTCAGCTGAGCTCTTCGAGCACCAGGTTCGCGTTCGTGTACACGCAGATGTCCGCCGCGATGCCGAGCGCCTTCTCAACCACGGCCCGCGCAGGCAGCTCCGTCGCTTCGAGCAGCGCCCGACCCGCCGCCAGAGCGAAGTTGCCGCCGGACCCGATCGCCGCCACGTCGGTGTCGGGTTCGATCACGTCCCCCGTCCCGGAGAGCAGCAAGGTTCGTTCTTTGTCGGCCACGAGCAGCAAGGCCTCGAGGCGACGCAGCAAGCGATCCGTGCGCCAGTCCTTCGCGAGTTCGACGGCGGCGCGAGTGAGGTTACCGTTGCCTTCCTTCAACTTGGCCTCGAACTTCTCGAACAAGGTCAACCCATCGGCAGCCGAGCCAGCAAAACCCGCAAGCACGCGGCCTTCGTGAAGCCGACGCAACTTGCGCGCGGAGCCCTTCATGACGGTTTGGCCCATGGTCACTTGGCCGTCGGCCCCCATGACGACGTGGCCGTTGCGCCGCACGACCAACACGGTCGTGGAACGAATGCGAGACGCTTCGGATCGGCTCATGGCTCACTCCCCGGATTTGGGTTCGTGTGTGGGGTTGCTCGGGGCCGGAGCGGCGGGGCGCTCCGCGTGAGGAGCACCAGCAGCGTGCGGGTGCGCTTTGTCGTAGACGGCCATCAAGTGGTCGATGTCGACCTGCGCATAACGTTGGGTCGTGCGCAGGCTGGCGTGTCCTAGCAATTCCTGGATCGCTCGCAAGTCGGCCCCTTCGCCGAGAAGGTGTGTGGCGAAGCTGTGCCTGAGCGCGTGGGGCGAAACACGCTTGACGCCCACGTGAAGTTCGCGCTGTCCCAGCCGGCGCCTGGCCTCGCGAGGGTCGAGCCGGCGCCCACGCCGTGTGAGAAAGAGCGCGGACGGATCGACTTCACCGGCCGCTTCCGCCGGCACCAGCGCCCCGCGCTTGGGCAGGTAGGCCTCGAGTGCCTGCGCCGCCGCACGGCCCACCGGGACGCGCCGATCCTTGCGCCCTTTGCCTTGCCGCACGTCCAACACGAGTCCGTTCCCGTCTCGGACCAGATCGCCCACGTCCAAGTTGCAGGCTTCGGAGATACGAAGTCCACCGCCGTAAAGCACCTCGAAGAGGGCCTGGTCGCGCAGCGCTTCGGCCACGCGATCCTCGGACTTCCGCGCAGGAGGGCCTGGGGCATCGAGCAAACGCGCCGCTTCGTCTTTGTCGAGGAAAGCGGGTAGACGCCGCCCGCGCTTGGGCCCTCTCAGCGCTCCCACCGGGCTGTTTGCGAGCAGGCGGCGACGCACCAAAACCCGGAAGAAGGTGCGCAACACCGACAGCTTGCGCGCGATGCTGGTGGCGTCGTTGGTGCCGTGCAGAGAGGCCAACCACGCCCGGCACGCAATCTGATCGAGGTGCTGCAGGCGAAGGGCACTCAGGTCCGCGTCCTCCCCGCAACGGGCACGGACCGTGAACGCGAAAAAAGCGCTCAGGTCCGCCATGTAGGCGCGCAAGGTGTGAGGGGAGGCGCGCCGCTCCGCCGCCAGGTGAAGCCGGAACGCGTCGAGCAGGCCAGGTCCGTTCGCTTCCACGACGAGCCAAAGTAAGCGAAAGCCCAGCGGCTAGCGAGTTTCCCGTCACCGGGAGATCAAGGAGACCCATGCGCCGCGCGCAGCCTCGCCCGCCAGCAAACGCGCCGTGGTCGATCCCACCCAGGCGACCGTGAGGATGGCCGCCACCCGCTGCATCGCAGGTAGTGCCCGCAAATAGCCTCCAGCAAACCATGTGTGAATCACGAACAAGGCGCTCGTGGCCGCCACGGCGAGCAACGCCGCGCCCCCCAGAGCACGCAACGCCCAGGACGCGCCCGGCTCTGCCAATCGCCCCCCCACCACGGAGAGCGCGGCCAGCAACCCCGGCGCCGTGGCCAGAACGATCGCGAGGGTGTGCAAGCGCGGGAGCCGATCGGAAGGCGTGAGCGCAACGGCCACGAGCCCCACCGACGACAACACGCCGAACATCGCGCACGCCCGACCGAGCCAGGGGCGGCCCGGCATGAGCGCAGGCGCCAGCGTCCAGTACACGCCCATGCTCAGCACCAACGCAAGCATGCCTCCCGTCGCCAGCCGGGCCCCGAGAAGGTTGGGCGCCCCGCCGAGCGCACGCTGGTGAAGCAGATCGCAGAGGAAATTGTGCCAGAAGTGATGCCGGGGGTAGGCCCGATCGTGGTAGCTGCCGCCCGGGTAGACGGCCGCCGACAGGGCCATCAGCACCAAGAAGGCACTCAGGGCCCCAAGCACGAGGAAGCAGCGAACGCGCAGTGACAAGTCGGCTCCGAATTCAAGGGTGAGAGCCCCTCCCCGCCCCCCTATTCGAAGCGTATCACGGGGCCGCACCGTCGGCCGGTGCCGTGTGCGCGCCGGCCTCGCCACCCCCGGGGGCGGCGTCCCAGGCTCCAAAGCAACTCTCGGCCCGATGCGCGAGGGCACGCCGGCGGTCGGCCTTGCCGCCCCGGGGCGCGTCGGCCAGCGGCGGCATGAGACCGTAATTGATGTTCATCGGAACGAACGGCTCTGCCGGGGCGCGGGGGCGCGTGATGTGATGGTAAAGGGCGCCCATCGCCGTCTCCGGCGGGGGCGGCGCCACGGGTCTGCCCAGTAGGCGGCCCGCCACGAGCTTACCCGCCACGAGCCCCATGGCCGTGGACTCGATGTAGCCCTCGACCCCGGTGATTTGGCCTGCCAGATGGACGTGGGGCCGCTGCCGAAGCTCGAGCTCCGGCCCGAGGAGCCGAGGCGCGTCCACGTAGGAGTTGCGGTGAATCGAGCCGTAGCGCAGGAACTCGGCCTTCTCGAGACCGGGGATCATGCGAAAGATGCGCTGCTGCTCCGGGTAGGCAAGCCGGGTCTGGAACCCGACCAGGTTGAAGGCCGAGCCGTGCACGTTTTCGGCACGCAGCTGAACCACGGCGTAAGGCCGCCGCCCGGTCCGCGGGTCCGTAAGCCCCACGGGTTTCATCGGGCCGAACGCCAGGACCTTGTCACCGCGGTCAGCCATGACCTCGATCGGAAGACACCCCTCGAAATACTTGGCTTGCTCGAAGGCATGCGCCTCCACCTTGCGTCCGGCGCGCACCGCCTCGAGGAAGGCATGGTACTCGTCGCGCGACAGAGGGCAGTTGATGTAGTCACCATCCGGCGCCGCCTCGGGCCGGTCGTTGCCCTTGTCGTAGCGGGAGGCCCGAAAAGCCTTCGACATGTCGATGGAGTCGGCTTCGACGATGGGCGCAATGGCGTCGTAGAAGTACAAAGGCTTTCCACATAGAGCCCCCAGCGTGCGCGCCAGGCCCCCTCCCGTGAGCGGCCCCGTGGCCACGATCGTGGGACCCTCGGGCAACGTGTCCACCCTCTGGCGGACGAGCACGATGCGCGGATGGAACGCGATTTTGGTGGTGACCCACTTCGCGAAAGCCCAGCGATCCACCGCGAGCGCTTCGCCCGCAGGAACACGCGTGGCGTCGGCGCCGGCCAGAATCAACGAGCCCGCACGCCGCAACTCCGCCTTCAAGAGACCGGCGGGGTGTTCGGGGCTATCGGAGCGCAGGCTGTTCGAGCACACGATCTCCGCAAGCAATACGCTGTGATGCGCGGGCGAGATCGCGGCCGGCTTCGATTCGACGAGGCGAACCCGCAAGCCTGCCTCGGCCAGCTGGAAGGCCGCTTCGCACCCGGCGAGCCCTCCGCCAATCACGGTGACCCACCCTTCGTGACCTGCCTTCGTTGCCATGTTCGTCACCTCAGCCCCACCCTTGTTCAGTCGAGGTCGGGCGGCACGCAGGCCCGGCGCCCGAGCTGCTGGGCCTGTACGAACTCCGCGCGCTCCGAGCAAGTCGCCGCCACCTCGGCAGGACGGGCGCGGTTACAGTCGCTCGTGCCAAAGCAGCCGAGAAAACAGTAGTTCACGCCGTCGGAGTGGGTCACGCAGGCAGCCGTGACCGGACAATCACTATCTTTTCCGCAAGGTGTGAGCCCACAGTACCCCCCCTTGAAGGGCAAGCAGGTCGGGGCGAAGCTAGGACAATCCGCAGCAGATTCGCAGGCTGCCCCCAAGCTGGCCCGTTCCGTCTCGAAGTCGCTGGAGCAGGCTCCCAGCGCCCAAGCAAGCACGGCGAACCCGGCCGCCCGCAACACGGCCGAGCCTCCGTCACGAAACCGCGGCATGCCCCCTGTCTCCCGACGCGTCTGGCAAGGGACCTTCCTCGGTTCCCCCCTCGGCGCCGCCCACGTCGGCCGTGTAGCCACAACCGGGAACCGGACATCGCAGCCGAGCACCCGTGCGAAGCACTTTCTCTACCAGGAACTTCGAGTCGCACTGGGGGCATGCCGTGGGCACGGGTTTGTCCCAAGACACGTAGTCGCAGTTCGTCTTGCTGTAGTTCGAGCAGCCGTAGAACACCTTGCCCTTGCGCGACCGCTTCTCCGTCAAAAAGCCGTTGCACCCCTCCTTGGGGCAGTCGACACCCAACGACAATGGCTTGGTGGTCTTGCATTCCGGGTAGCGCGTGCAGGCCAGGAACTCTCCGAAGCGGCCCCGGCGAATCACCATGGGCTCGCTACAGGTCGGGCACGATTCGCCAGACGGACGCTCCGTGGCGACCACCTGAATGGTGCCATCTTCTCCGCGGACGTATTCCTTGGTGTTCTTGCACTCGGGATAACCCGAACAGGCGAGGAAGTGCCCGTTGCGACCCCACTTGATGACCATGGTGGCGCCACACTTTTCGCAGTTGATGTCGGTGGGGATCTCTTCGCGCTTGACGTCGCGCATCTCCACCTTCGCCTTCGCCACGTCCTGCTTGAACGGCTCGTAGAAGGAGCCGAGCAGCTTCACCCAGTCGACCTCGCCCTCCTCGACCTTGTCGAGCTGCTCTTCCATCTGGGCGGTGAAGTCGGTGCTGACGATCTCGGGAAAGCTGCTGACGAGCAGCCCGTTGACCATGACGCCGAGCTCGGTGGGATACAGCCGGCCTTCTTTGCGCTCGACGTAGCCGCGGTCTTGTACGGTGGAGAGGATCGTGGCGTAGGTCGACGGGCGACCAATGCCTTTTTCTTCCAGCTCCTTGACCAGGGTGGCTTCGGAAAAGCGTGGCGGAGGCTGAGTGAAGTGCTGTTCGGGCTTGGTGGCGAGCAGCTTGAGGGTCTCGCCCTCGTGGATGTCAGGCAAACGCCCCTCGGCGTCTTCGTCCGCGGCGTCTTCGACGATCTCGCGGTAGACCTCGAGGAACCCGGGGCTCTTGAGTACCTGACCGGTGGCACGCAAGTCTACCCGCCCCGCCTTGATCTCGATCGATGTTTGGTCGAAGACCGCGGGCACCATCTGACACGCCACGAAGCGGTTCCAGATGAGCGTGTAGAGCTTGAGCAGATCCTCGGTTTCCTTCGGATCCCGCCCCCCGCCGCCGCTTTGCTCGATGAGCCGTCGCACGGTCTCCGGATCGTACTTCGTGCTGGTGGGGCGAATCGCCTCGTGGGCGTCTTGTGCGCTTTTTTTGGTCTTGAAGACGTTGGGCGCCTCGGGCACGGACTTCTGACCGTACTTTTCGCCGATGAAGGTCCTTACCTCCCGCAAGGCGTCGTCGGACAGGCGGGTCGAGTCGGTACGCATGTACGTGATGAGACCGACGGGGCCTTCTTCGCCAAGCTCCATGCCTTCGTACAGACGCTGCGCGAGGCCCATCGTCTTTTTGGGCGAAAAGCGCAGCTTGCTCGAAGCCTCCTGTTGGAGCTTGGAGGTGATGAATGGCGCCGGCGGGTTCTTGCGGCGCTCCTTGCGCTCGACGCCCGCCACCACGAGCGGGTTCGACTTGACGATCGCCTCGGCCGCCCGCGCCTTACCCTCGTCGCGCAGGTCGAGCTTCTCACCGTCGAGGCGAACGCCGCGGGCGGTGAAGGGAGGTGGCGATGCCCCCTCCACATCCACGTCCAGCGTCCAGTACTCCTCGGGCTTGAAGGCCTTGATCTCGTCTTCGCGTTCCACCACGAGCCGTACGGCCACGGACTGCACGCGGCCCGCAGACAGACCCCGCTTCACCTTGGTCCACAGTACGGGGCTGATCTCGTAGCCCACCAAGCGATCCAGAATGCGTCGCGCCTGCTGCGAATCGAACTTGTGCGGGTTCAATTCGATGGGATGTTCGATCGCCTCGTTCACCGCCTTCTTCGTGATTTCGTTGAAGAGCACCCGCTTGATGTTCGGGTTGGCGTCTCGGATCTCTTCCGCGATATGCCAGGCAATGGCTTCCCCTTCACGATCGGGGTCGGGTGCAAGGAAGACCTGGTCGACCTTTTTGGCCGCAGCTTTGATCTCGGCGAGCACCTTCTTTTTGCCGTCGATGACGACGTAGTCGGGGGAGAACCCTTTTTGGATGTCGACGCCGATGTTCTTCTTCGGCAGATCTTTGACGTGCCCCACGGAGGCCTTCACGACGAAGCCCGCGCCCAGGTACTTCGTGATCGTTTTGGCCTTGGCAGGCGACTCGACGACGACGAGCGCCCCCGCCCTTTTGCCCGAGCTCTTGCCGGCTTTGCGCCCGCTCGGCTTGTCGGTAGCGGCGTCATCTTCGACGTCGGCACCAAGTTCGTCCACCAGGTCTTCGACCTCGTCTTCGGCCCGAGGCACCGCTTTTCCGGGTTTGGCCTTCGCGGGCACAGCCTTGGCCTTCGCGGGTACGGCCTTGGCCTTCGCGACGCTCACCACCTTGGCTTTGGCGGGCTGGGCCGCCTTGGCTTTGACGGCCTTGGCTTTGACGGCTTTCGCTTTGGTCGGCTTGGCTGCGGGCTGCCCCGCCACCGCGTCCACCTTGACGTCCGCGTCCTTCGTTTCCGCTTTTTTAGTGGCCATGAATCGTCCTCGTCACCTCGTATCGACTACCCGCCCCGCGATGAACCCATCCCTCGAGCTCTGCTTCGACCAAAGCGGCCATCACATCGGAGAGAGGCCGGCCCAGGTAAAGCGCCACCGCGGCAGGTGTTTCCATGCCCGCCCGGAGCGCCTCGACGACGGGGGGCACGACGGCCTCAGCCCGCGCGCCTGAGGGAGCCCCGGCAGGGCGGTCCGAGAGGGCTTGCAAAAGGCTTGCCTTGTCGGTGACCGGCCAGGCCATGCCTGACTGGAGAAGCCAATCGGTGCCGGCAGAGCCCGGCAGAGCCAGCAGTCGTTTGCCGCGTCGATGCGCAAGACGCGCCGTGACGAGCGCCCCTGATCGCAGCCGCGCTTCGATCACCACCACCGCCTGTGCGAGGGCCACGATCAGCCGGTTGCGCACGGGAAACTGTCCGGGACGCGGGCCCGTGCCGGGTGGGTACTCCGACAAGAGCCCGCCCTGGGCGGCAATGCGTCCGAAGAGGGGCCCGTGCCGATCCGGGTAGATCACGTCGACACCACACCCGAGCACCGCAAAGGTGAAGCCCCCTGCTTCCAAGGTGCCCTCGTGTCCTGCGGCATCGATACCCAAAGCGCCTCCGGACACCGTTCCGTAACCCTCACGGACGAGGTCAGCCGCCCAGCGCTTCGCCACATCACAGCCCTGACGGGAGGCCGCTCGCGACCCGACCACTCCCACCACGGGCTGCTCCGGCAAGGCGCCCCGCACCCAGACCCCCGGAAGGGGCTTTGGCAACTGGGCCAGCCCCGACGGGAAGCCAGGGTCGTGGGCGGGGACGAAACGGAGCTCGTTCGAGGACAACATCGCCATTGCGCGAGTTGTCGGTCCCAGCTCGGGGAAAGTTTCAGGAAATCGTGCCACCGTGGGCTTCCGATTCCGCTCCCCCACCCAAGGGTTCACGAGCCCCTCAACGCCCAGACCGACGCCCGAAATTCGGGCCCTCGGGGCGGGCACGACGGCCCACCCGGCGGCACCACGTCGCGTCGAAACAGCCAGGGGCATCAAGACGGCAAGAGGTAGCGCCGTGCCCCCCCGGGGTCAAGGCCGCGTCCCCAAGTGCCCGGAAACCCGAGCTTCTACCTCCCAAAGCGCCGGGGTGACCCCGGGTCAGAAACGGCCAGGCCTGCGACAAAGGCCATGACTTGCCGAGTCAGTAGCCCCGCCGGGTCTCCGTGAACTCACCCACCCGAATCTCCTTGCTGGACTTCGACACCCAGGCCACCGCCGCCGCCTCGCGCACGTCCACGACGAGCAGCTCCGCCACGATCTCTTTGGGAAACTTCGTGTCGAAGGTATCCCAGCCCTCCATCAGGGGGCGGTACCCGTCGCCTTGCCGGATCACGTACGAGCGGTTGCCCACCCGCAGCCCGTCCTTGCGCCCCCGCGACAGGACCACGAAGTCCTGCTCGGCGAGCATGAAGGTGGGTGAGAAGGTGGCCACGATCTTGGACTCCAGGCTCACCTCGGATGCGAGGGGGCGGACCTGCTTGAAGGCCTGCACCCGCTTGCTCACGTAGTAGCCTCGTTCGACCGGCTCCGTCAGGTCGACCAGGGTGCCCCGCCCGGTGGTCTCGTCAGCGATCTGGTTGACCACGACATCCCCGTGGATCCTCACGAGGTAGCCAAGCACCTTGCCGCTCGCAGGGTCTTTGATCGGCGCACCCTTGTCCACGGTGAACACCGTGTACCGTTCACCCGCGACCAGGCGCTGGGTCTTCGGAAAGGCAAGGTAGGCGGAGTCGCCCGACGCCAGCATGATCTTCTCCTCGCGTGAACCGCTGATGCGGGCCGCCGCACGCAAATCGTCCGTGGCCACCATGCCGGCTTCGCGTAGCTTGATCGCTCGAACGGCTCCGGACTGCGCGGCACGCGCCGGGGATAGATCCTCGGCTAGCGACACGGGTAGCTCCCCCCCGGCCCCCGGCCTGAGCCGAATCGCGTCGCCGGTGAAGATCCAGTGCGGGTTGGTCACCTGGGGGTTCAGGGCCCACAGCTGCGGCCACCGCCAGGGATCGCCAAAGTAGCGGCCGCAGAGGGACCACAAGGTATCGCCATCGGTCACCTGATGGAGCTCGGGCACCTCGGTGACCTCGGGCGACGCCTCGCTACCGTAGTCGCTGGGATACCCCTCTTCCTCTTCCTCTTCGTCGCCGCCGCCGAGGCGAGCCCGCGAAACGGATGCGGGGGTGTCCCGGGGCGGGGTCGACACGTTGTCGGGCGCCTCCGCTGGCTTGGACTTTCGGTTGAGCCGTCCGAAGCTGACCGAAGCGGCCGGCGTTTCACCCCGCTCGATCGCATCCACGTCAGGCAACGGCGCCGCTTCGTTGTCTTGCAGGGCGCGCATCGTGTCTCGCACCGAGGGCTCCTGGGCAAAGGGCGACCCTCCCGTCGCGGACATCACACAGAACCAAGCAGCCCCGCTCCATATTCGACGCTTTCCTGTCGCCTTCATCGCTTTCTCCCTCAGGGACGAACGCCCCCCACGCCGGGTTCATCCTCGGTGTTGCCGCCGTCCAGCTCGGCCACACGTTGTTTGGCCAAAGCGGCTGCGGGATGGGCGGCGTACCGCTCCGCCAATTCTCGCAAGGTGCTTCGCCCGGCCGCCTCGTTGCCGAGGGCCACGTAAGCCAGGCCCACCTTCAAGAGGGCGTCGGGCACCTTGTTTCCCGCCGGGTATTCGTCCGCCACCTTTCGGAATTCGCGCACGGCGGTCACGAAATCCTTGAGATCGTAGTAACACTCGGCCAGCCAGTACTGCGCGTTGTCGGCGTAGTCGTGCTTGGCGAAGCGGCGCAGGAACTCGCGAAAGCCGGCTGCGGCGTCGGCATGCCGTCCGCCCCGAAGGTGCTCGAGCGCATGTCGGTAGAGCGCCTGGGGCGCTTCGTCAGAGCTCGTGACGGCGAGGCGTTTGGGTTCGCCCGCCGCGACGCCGGAGGGGGGCCTGACCGGCGGGGCCACGGCCAGACGAACCGCCGCGGGGGCCCGATCCTCAGCGCCCTCGATGCCGACCTGGCTTCCGTCACCCACGAGACGCAGCAGGGGTCGGTGGCGTGAGGGCTTGGCGGCGTCGCCCGCATACTCCACCGTGCCCTCGTCACCGAAGCTGTAGACCGCGGTCTCGGAAGCCTCGATCCCCGGCACCTCGTCACCCGGTCTGAGCGTGACCCGGGGCAGGCGGGCTGGTGCAACGACCGCTGGTTCCTCCGGCGCTTCCCGCCCTCCGACCTTGTCGCTCAACACGAACACCTGGTTCTCGAGCTCCTCGATACGCCTCAGGTACTCGGTGTTCTGCGCCCTCAACGACGCAATCGTCTGGTTCAGATCCTGTACCTTCACAGACGTCGGATGCGGGGCACAGGCACCGAGGCCCATGGCCAGGGCGGCCACCCCGAGACTCTGGCGCAAATGGCTCCGTACTTCTGGCTTCATTCCGACCCGTTCGCGGACAGGAGACGCTTGCCGTCTCCTCGAGGGAGACGTGGGCCTCTTTACCGAACCCGAGCAGGATCGGTACTTTCGGAACGGGTCTTGAGTCGAGGCGCCAGGAAACTGACGACGCTACCCAAGGGCAGCCAGAATGTCCGCCGCGCCTTCGGCGAGCAGCGCCTGGGCCACCTCGGCCCCGAGCGCCGCTGCGGCGGCCCGGGGCGCCGAGCGGCTCACCCGGAGCACCTGCCCCCCATCCGGCCGCCCCACGAGCCCCGTGAGCGTCAGTGTGTCAGCGGAAAGCACGGCGTGGCCCCCCACGGGCGTGCGGCACGAGCCCCCAAGCGCGGCCATCAAGGCGCGCTCCGCAGTGGCCGCCGCCCGGCTGTCCGGATCGTCGAGCGCCGCCAGGGCTTCGTTGACGAAGCTTGGGCCCTGGCGGGTCTCGATGGCCATGCAGCCCTGGCCAATTGCGGGCAGCATCACCGCGGGCTCGAGCCGCTCGGTGATGCGCGCACCGTACCCCAGGCGATCCAGGCCTGCGCAGGCCAGCACCGCCGCGTCCACGAACCCCTCGTCGAGCTTGCGCAGGCGTGTGTCCACATTCCCGCGGAACAGTTCGATCTGCAGATCGGGTCGCAACGCCCGGAGCTGGCAGGTGCGCCGCAAACTCGAGGTGCCCACGCGGGCCCCGCGCGGCAAGTCCCGCAACGTCGCGCCCGCACGTGACAGCCACGCGTCCCGGGCATCTGCGCGGGGCGGGAACGCCGCCAGGAAGAGGCTGTCGGGCAAGGAGGCGGGCACATCCTTGAGGCTATGCACCGCAAGGTCGACGGCGCCCGACAGCAGCGCCTCTTCGATCTCCTTGACCCACACGGCCTTGCCACCCACGTCGGAGACAGGCCCCGCCTGGAAACGGTCCCCGCTGGTCACGATGATCTCCAGCCGGACCTCCAAACCCGGGTTTTCCTCGCGCAGACGGGCAGCCACGTGTTCGGCTTGCCAGCGCGCCAGGGCGCTGCCGCGGGTCCCGATGATCAAGCGCGCTGCTGTGCCAGATACCTTCATGAATTTGCCTGTTTTTGAGAGCTACTTTCCTCCGCAGGGGCCTCCTCGGCCTCCTCCGTCGGGTCGGCACCCGTCTGCACGGCGGCCACCGCGGGCAGCTCGAACAGCTGGGCCACGGCCGCCGCGAGCATTTCGCCCACCTCCCCGGACGCTTCCTTCTTCAAGACCACTTGCGGGGCATGCAGCAGCTTGTTCGCCAGGCCCGTTGCCAAACGTTCGATGGCGCGACGGGTGCGCTCGTCGGCGCCCGGTAGGCCCGCGAGGGCCTTCTCTGCCTCGGCTTGGGCCACGGACTGGAACCTGTTGCGAAGCGCCGTGATCGTGGGAGCCACCCCGCGTCCCCTTTGCACCTGCAGGTAGCGCAGAACCTCTTCCTCGACGAGCTGTTCGGCCTTTTCGGCCTCCTCCCGACGCCCCGCCAGGGCCGTCGCGGCTTCCTTTTGAAGGTCGTCGATGTCCCACAGGTACACGCCCGGCACGTCCGCAGCTGCGGGATCCACGTCGCGCGGCACGGCGATGTCCACCAGCACCAACGAGCGGCTCCGCCTCGTCTTTTGGATGCGGGCCACCGCGTCGCGCCCCAAGATCGGCTGCCGCGCGCCCGTGGAGGTGATCACGATGTCGGCCCGTCCGATGGCGGCCTCGAGCTGCGCGTAGTCCTCCACGGCAAACCCGTGCCGGTTGGCAAAGTCTTCGGCACGAGCCCGGGTGCGGTTGGTCACCGCCACGCGGGCGCCCTGCGCCTTGAGGGCCCGGCCTGCCAGGTCGGCCATCTTGCCAGCGCCCACCAGCAGCACCTGCCGGCCCTCGAACCCGGCGAACACCTGGCGTGCGAGATCCACGGCCACGGAGCTCACCGACACGGACTGCCGGGCGATGCCGGTGTCGCGACGAATCCGGCGGGCGATGCGGAATGCCCGCGTGAAGCAGTCGACGAGCGTGGGACCTGCAACCCCTGCCCGGTTGGCGAGGTCGAAGGCGTCCTTCACCTGGCCGAGGATCTGCGGCTCGCCCACGACGAGAGAATCGAGGCTCGACGCCACCCGAAACAGGTGATGCACGGCCGCGCGGCCCGCGCGGCGGTACAGGTGCGTTTCGAGCTCACCGAGGCCACCGGCGTCGGGAGGTAGCCTTTCGACCAGAAGGTCTCTCAGGGAGCTGAACGCCGTGACGCGATCCTGGACGGCCGCGTAGATCTCGACACGGTTGCAGGTGGAGATGAACGCCACCTCGCCCACCCCTGGCCGCGCCGAAAGGTTCTTGATGAACCCTTCCGCATCGGCCGGATCAACCGCAAGGCATTCCCGTACGGCCACGGGGGCCGTGCGATGAGAGATGCCAAGGACGATGAGTTCGGACCCCATGGTTCAGGCCAGATTCCGTACGAAATAAGCGACCAGCACCAGCACGGCCCCACCAAACCCTCCCACCGTCAACCACGCCGCCCGCCGCCCCTGCCATCCCGCTCCCCGCCGCGCGACGATCAACACGCCATACGCCACCCAAGACGCCACGGCCAGCACGTATTCGGGCCGAACGACGGCTTCGCCCTGAAGCAGCCCCAACCGGGCGACGAGAACCGCCCCGGTGATGATGGCCAGGGAGAAGACCGGAAAACCCCACGACACGCAGCGTGCGGCCAGCCGGTCGAGGGTCTCGAGGGGCGCCCCGGTTGTTCGCAAGCGTGCGAAATCCTTTCGTTTCAGGCGCCTCTCCTGGATCAGATAGAGCGCCGCCAGGGCCGCAGCCAGCGCAAACAGCGCTTCGCCCACCGTGGACAGGAAAATGTGCGCCGTGGCCAGGGGGCCGGTGGGCGTGCCGGGACGGGACGCGTCAGGAAGCACGCGAGCCAGGACCAGCAGTACCAGCACGGTGGGTCCAGCGAAAGCGCCCGCAGCTGCCAGGCGGGAGCGCAGGGTTGCCAGCAGGAACCCGGCCGCCACCAGCCAGGCCACGAAGGCCATGGCCTCCGCGGTCGAGGACAATGGATGCTGCAAACGAAAGCAGCGCACCCCGATATCGACCAGATGGACGACGAACCCCACGAGGAACACCCGACGGGCCCACAGAGCCACACGGCCACCCGCCCCGAGATGGAAGCCCAAATAGAGCCCTGACGAAAGGCCATAGGCCCCGATCTGGGCGATTTCCAACGCGGAGGAAACGTTCACGACGACTGCAGTTTAACCCCGGACATCCGCGAATCACGCCCGCAGTGAGGCAACCGCTGCGAGGATGGCCCCTGGCGCATCGGCTGTCTCATCCGCGGGTATGGCCACATAGCCGGGCTCGACATCGTACGCCGCCTCGCCGATGACGACGGACGACATGAAGGCCTCGCCCCCGAGCGCATCGATGGCCTCCTGGTCCTTTACCTTGCCAACCAACCCGTGGAGGTCATGAGCCCCCAAGGAGGCCTGCTTGAACAACGCCGCAGGTGTCAGCCTGAGACGCACCCCCGAAGGACGGGTCGTGATGACCTCACCCTGAAGGTCCACGCGATCTCCGGCCACCCAGGTGTCGATGGTCATCTGAGAGAGAAAGAGCCGGAGCGTCATGAAAGGCGGAGGGTCGAGGGGACGGAAGGCCTGGGCCAGGACCTTACCATCGTCAACCGGCCGCGCCAGCACAAGCGCTTGGTGCTGAAACCTCGACGCCTTCTGCCGAATCAAAGGGGACCAGCGGATGGCCGAATGGGTCGGCTATCCAGCCCAGGGCTCATGTGGTAAAGGTTCATTCATCCATGGCAAGCGCGAACGTTATCGAGGTCACCGACGACAACTTTGAATCCGATGTGCTCGGCTCCGACAAGCCCGTCTTGGTGGACTTCTGGGCTGCTTGGTGTGCGCCTTGCCGCGCGATCGCACCGCACATCGATGCCCTGGCAGACCAGTACGCCGGCCAAGTGCGCGTGGGCAAGTGTGACATCGACGCCAACCCGAACGTGCCCTCGCAATTCGAGGTGCAGAGCATCCCCACCTTGCTCATGTTCAAGGGCGGTCAGGTCATCGGTCAGCTCGTAGGCGCCGTACCCCGCCCCAAACTCGAAGACTTCATCAAGAAAGCAATCTGAGGCAGCCGCCCTCGCGGCGCTCTTTGGCCCCGGTCCCCGGCTACAGCGCGGGAGCCGGGGCCTTCGTATATACGGTGCCCGCGCCCGCCCGCACCCCGCGCGTGTCAGCCCCGCACGAACACGGCCGCCAGAACGGCCCCCAGCACGAGAAACCCGAGGAACACCCCAACCACCACGCCTCGGTTCGACCTGCGCACCGGCATCCCCCCGGGCCTGGAACCGAGGGGCGGGGCCTCCGCCGGTGACGGCGTCTGCCGTTCCCACGGCGCTGGCCCCAGCGCGGCATTTGACGATGCCGCCGCTGCCACCGGATGAGTCGGAACCGGCGCCGAGGGGGGACCGTCCACGTCGAGGGTGACGTCCGCGTCCTGCGCGAGGGTGCTGCGCCGGTTTCCGGATTTTCGCCAGGGCCAGTCGGTGTCGTTGGCCCAGGCACGGGGATCGATGAGCTCATCGGTCACGCGCGGCACGCCGATCGAGGCCGCCGGATCCGGCTCCTCGAAATCCATGGACGTGAACGCGCGGATCTGATCCTGCAAGACCGTGTCGACCAGGCTTCCCTTGGGCTTTTTGGCCGCGCCCGAAAGAGTCATTTGGTCTTCCATGCAGCGCCGAACCAGCTCGGAGATGTCGCGCTGGATCATCTTGAGCCCGCGCGAGAACAGATAGTGCGCAAGCGCGTCCTGCAGATCGGTAGCGGTCTGAAAGCGATCCTCGAGCCGCCTAGCCAGCGACTTGCGAACGATGTCTTCCAGTTCGGGTTCGACCTCGGGATTTTGAGCGCCAACCGGCGGAATGCGCGCGGCTCGCACGAGCTCCACGGTTTGATAGTCCGACTCCCCGTAAAAGAGCCGCCGGTTCGTGAGCATCTCGTAGAGCAAGATGCCCACCGCGAAGATGTCGGCCCGCCTGTCCACCTCTTCACCTCGCGCCGCCTCGGGCGAGAGATAGCTCATCTTGCCCTTCACGACGCCCGGGTCGGTGTGCTCGACCTGCACGGCCGCTTTGGCCAGACCAAAGTCTGTGACCTTCACCTCGCCGTTCTTCGAGATGAGCACGTTGGGCGGAGAGACGTCCCGGTGAACGATGTTGAGCGGCTTACCGGTCTCGGGATGGATGAGATCGTGGGCGTAGTTGAGACCTTTGCAGATCTCCATGATCACGTACACGGTCTGACCGATCGTGAGCGGCTTGTTGATGCGGCGGCGCCATTCCAGGACCGCCTTCAAGTCAACGCCATCGACGAACTCCATCACGATGAAGTAGGTGTCGTCGACGTGGCCGATGTCGAAGACCTGGACGATGTTGGCGTGCTGTAGGCTCAGCGATAGCCGCGCCTCGTCCAGGAACATCGCGATGAACTTCTTGTTCTTGGTCAGCGACGGAAGGATGCGCTTGACCGCGACGTTCTTTCGGAATCCCTGGAGGGATTCGGCCACCCCTCGGAAAACTTCCGCCATGCCTCCTGCGGCAATGCGCTCGACGATTCTGTAGCGGCTCTCAGGCATGGGTAGGGCGGTAGGGCCCCGCGTCAACCACTATAGCAGAGGGCCCCCCACACACAATCGCCGGAGACGCCAGCGGAGCAGGCCAGGCGAAGAGCCCGCCGACGATGCCGGCGGGTCTTCACGAGGTGTACCAAGCGCTCACTCGTCAGAGGCCGCCGCGGGCGCATCGGAGAGGTCGGCGTCGAGCACCCCTCCACGACCCGCCTGAGACAGCGCCGCTTCTTCCCGTTCCGACAGCTCCTTGCAATCGATGCACAGGGTGGTCACGGGCCGGGCCATCAATCGCCGAAACGGAATGGGCTCGCCGCAGTCCTCGCAGACGTCGATGTCGCCACTTTCGAGACGCGACAGCTGTTTGGTGATTTTGCGCAGCAGGTATTTCTCGCGGTCATGCAGACGCATTTCCGTCGAGAACAGCTCTTCTTCCATCGACTCGTCGATCGAATCACGTCCGATGTTCCGTTCGTGACTCATCGAGAACGAAAGCGCACTTTGACCGGTCCTTGCCAGCCGCCCTTTTGCCTCTTCCAGTACACGCCGGATCTGCACTTTTTCGTTTTCGGAAAGCATCGCCGCTCCTCTTCCTGCTCGTCTCGAACTGCGGTTGGCGCGGTCCCGGGGCTCATGTGGCCTCCGGCATCCCGCGATTCCGGGCCCCGTTTTTTAGCATCCCCACCCGGCTGGGGAAGTCACACAATGATGCTGACGGTGTTTTTTCGACACATGGACCCAGACCCCGGGGGCCCAGCGCGCGATCACCGGGCCGCACGCGGCGGGGTCGGTCTGACGAGGGCTAGGAGGCCTTTTTCTCGCGTACGAGCTGAGGCCGCCCACGTGACACCACCACATCCCTATTCACCACGCACTCCGTCACGCCGGTCAGCGAGGGGATGTCGTACATGACATCCAGCATGACCTCTTCGAGGATGGCCCGAAGTCCACGGGCCCCCGCGTTACGACGCGAAGCCTCTTCCGCCACACTCTGCAAGGCGTCTTCGGTGAAGCGCAACTTCACGCCTTCCATCTCGAACAGCCTCTGGTACTGCTTGACGAGGGCGTTCTTGGGGCGCCACAGGATCTCGACCAGGGCCTCGACGTCGAGCTCGTCCGCAGCCACGATGATGGGCAGGCGCCCCATGAACTCGGGGATCATCCCGAATTTGATGAGATCTTCTGTGCGCGCCAGGGAGCGCAATTCGTTTTTCGACTGGTCGCTCTTGTCGATCTGGGCCCCAAACCCCATGCCCCCCGAGCCCACGCGGCGACGAACGATCTCTTCGAGGCCGTTGAAGGCGCCGGTGCACACGAACAGGATGTTCGAGGTGTCGACCGTGATCAGTTCCTGCTGGGGCCGGTTGCGGGAGCCGTCAGGGGTGATGCTGCAGCTCTTTCCCTCTAAAAGCTTGAGCAGAGCCTGCTGTACACCCTCTCCCGAGACGTCGCGCGTCACGGAAGGACCGCCACCGCGACGCGCGATCTTGTCGATCTCGTCGATGCAGATGATGCCCCGCGCCGCCTTTTCCGCGTCACCACCGGCGTTTCGGTAGAGCGCCTTGACCACACTATCGACATCCTCGCCCACGTAGCCCGCCTCCGTGAGCGTGGTGGCATCCGCGATGGCGAAAGGCACATCGAGCTTGCGGGCCAAGGTCTGGACGAGCAGCGTTTTGCCGCAACCGGACGGCCCCACGAGCAAAATGTTGCCCTTTTGAATCTCGACTTCGCCGCTCTTGCCCCGCTGAGCGACGCGCTTGTAGTGGTTGTAAACAGAGACCGAAAGGGCTTTTTTCGCCCGGTCCTGGCCCACCGCGTACTTGTTCAGCTCTTCGTAAATCTCTTTCGGACGAGGAAAGCGCGGACGCTCGGCAGCCTCTTCCTTGGCGATGATGTCGTTGCAAAGAGCCACGCATTCATCGCAGATGAACACGCGCGGACCCGAGATCAGCTTTCGGACCTCGCGTCGTCGTTTTCCACAGAAGGAACAGTGGAAGTCGTCCATCTTGATGGTTGAGTATTGCACCGGCGCCCACGGGCCGCCAAGCACTCCGCTTCAAAAAATCAGTTGCTGCGTACGAGACGTCATCCGCCCGTGACCGTTCGACGTCCTCTCGTTACCCATATCGGCCAAACTCTCAAATGCTTGCGATCACTTTAGGCGACCCCACCGGAATCGGCCCCGAGGTGCTGCTCAAAGCGCTCGGGCAAAGACCGATCGACGGCGTCGTGGTGTACGGGGACCGTGGTGTCCTGGAAGAAACGGCCCGCCAACTCGGAACGCGCGTACCACAGGGCGTGCAGATCGAGGAGGTGACCTCGCTGGCACCGCACCAGCGGGTCCCGGGCCAGCCCAACGATGCCGCGGGCCGGGCGCAAGTCGCCTACCTGGAAGCTGCCACGGAGGCGGCCATGTCTGGTCGCGTCAAGGCTATCGTCACGGCGCCGTTGTCGAAGACGTGGGCGGGCCGGGCCGGGTTTCAGTTTCCCGGCCACACCGAGTACCTCGCCCAGGCTGCGCACGCACCCGAGATCGCCATGATGTTGGCGGGGCCCCGGCTCAAGACCACCGTGGCCACGACGCACATCGCCCTGCGGGATGTCGCCGCCTCGCTCACCGTCTCGGGCGTGTCGACCGCCATTCGTCTGACGGCCCGGGCGCTGCAGCAACACTTCGGACTGCCGCATCCCCGCATCGCCGTGGCCGCCCTAAATCCTCACGCGGGAGAAGATGGTCGCTTCGGAGACGAGGAAGCACGCATCATCGAACCCGCCATCGCGGCGGCCCGGCGAGAGCTCGAGGCCCAGGGCTCGAGCCCGCGGCTCTATGGACCCGCCGTGCCCGATGTTGTGTTCCGGCAGGCCCACGAGGGGCAGTTCGACGCGGTGGTGGCGATGTACCACGACCAGGGGCTCATCCCGGTGAAGCTCTTCGACTTCGACCATACGGTCAACGTGACGTTGGGGCTGCCCTTCGTGCGCACGTCCCCCGACCACGGCACCGCCTACGACCTGGCAGGCAAAGGGCTGGCCCGCGAGGACAGCCTTTTGGCCGCCTTCGATCTCGCGCGTCAGATGGTCGCGCGCGCCAGAGGGTGAGCCAGACCCACGCTCGGGCGGCCGCTGGGCGCCTTATTTGCCCATGAGGCGCGAAAGCCACGAGCCGCCGGGGCTCTGGCCTCCCTCGGCGTCCGCGGTTCCTTCGTCTCGGCAACGGCAGCGGTCGGCGGGGGGCACATCACCCAGCACCTGTTCGATGTGGGCACCGCACCCGGCATAGGTGGGTTTACCGCAACGAGAACACGTCACCCTTCGGCACATGAGACAACCTGCTTTCTGCTCCCCAGTGTAGCAGCGTCCGCCAGAAACCGCGCGGCCTCGAGGCCACGGCCGAAGCAGGCGCGCGCAAGACATGCGTGCGACTCACCCCTTCGTACACCCGATTTCCGGGAACAAGGATGCGCCCCTTTCCAGCTCCGCCCAAGCCCAGTAATCTCATCAGCCATGTGCGGAATCGTTGCTTACATCGGGCGCCAGCAAGCGGTGCCTTTGTTGGTGGGCGGGCTGAGGCGGCTGGAATATCGGGGCTACGATTCGGCCGGTGTGGCGATCGCCGATCCACGCGGCCTGCGCGTGCTTCGTTGCCGGGGTAAACTGGCTGCCCTCGAAAGTTTGCTGGCGGCCGAGCCCCTCGAGGGCACGGTGGGCATCGGCCACACCCGCTGGGCCACCCACGGGCGGCCTTCCGACGAAAACGCTCATCCGCACCGTGTGGGCGGCGTTTGTGTGGTTCACAACGGAATCATCGAGAACCACGTGGGCTTGCGCGCCCGCCTGCGCGCCACGGGCCGCCACTTCTCGTCCGAGACGGACACCGAGATCGTCGCGCACCTCATCGACGAGGCGCTCATCGGGGGCGCCTCCACGTTGCTGGAAGCCACGCGACGCGCTTTGCGGCAGGTGGAAGGGGCCTACGCCATCGTCGTGATCTCCGACAAACACCGGGGTGAGCTGGTGGCTGCCAAAAACGCGTCGCCGATGGTGCTGGGCCTCGGCGAAGGGGAGACCTTCATTGCATCCGATGCACCCGCGCTGCTCGAGCATACGCGCAAGGTGGTCTTCCTCGACGAGGGCGACATCGTGCACCTCCAGGAGGGCAAGGTGGCGATCTCCGATCTCGACGGAAACCCGATCGAGCGGCCGGCCCGCACCCTCGACTGGAGCGCTGAACAAGCCGAAAAAGCCGGCTATCCGCATTTCATGCTGAAGGAGATCTTCGAGCAGCCCACGGCCGTGACGAACACGCTGCGAGGGCGCCTGCTGGTGCCCGAAGCGGACGCCAGCTTGGATGGCCAGGAGATCGACACCCGGCTCTTGTCACGCATCATCATCGTGGCCTGTGGCACCTCTTACCACGCGGGTCTCGTGGGCAAATTCATGATCGAGGCCACCGCGCGGCGGCCGGTCGAGGTGGACCTGGCCAGCGAGTTCCGCTACCGCGAGCCCGTGGTGGGGCCGAACGACCTCGTGGTGGCCATCTCACAAAGCGGAGAGACCGCGGACACCTTGGCCGCGCTGAAGGAAGCCAAGTCCCGTGGGGCCCGCACGCTCGCGATCTCGAACGTGCTCGACTCCGCGATTCCCCGAGCGGCTGACCTCACTCTCTACACGCACGCGGGCATCGAGATCGGCGTGGCCTCGACGAAGTGCTTCACGGCGCAGCTGTCGGCCTTGGCCCTGCTCGCCATTCACCTCGGCCGTCGTACGGGCACGCTCTCGCCGGCGCAGGCGCAATCACTCATCACCGAGCTTTTGCAGATGCCCCAAAAAATGGAGAGCACCCTGCAAAGCCTGGGCGATCTGCGCGAGCTGGCCGAGCAATTCAAGACAGCTCCAGGGTTTCTGTTTCTGGGGCGCGGCACGAATTACCCGATCGCCCTCGAAGGGGCGCTCAAGCTCAAGGAGATCTCGTACATCCACGCCGAGGGCTATGCGGCGGGCGAGATGAAGCACGGCCCCATCGCCCTCATCGACGACGGGATCCCCGTGGTGGTGATCGCGCCGCGGGGCGCGGGCTACGAAAAGGTTCTCTCGAACATGGCCGAGGTGCGCGCCCGCGAGGGGCAAGTCATTGCCGTGGCCACCGAAGGCGACAAGATCGTGGGCGAGCAGTGCCGCTCGGTCCTGTGGGTCCCGGATGCACCCTCGCTCTTGCAGCCGCTGCTCACGGTGTTGCCCCTGCAGATGCTGGCGTACGCCGTCGCGCTGGCGAGGGGCAACGACGTCGACCAACCGCGCAATCTGGCCAAGAGCGTGACGGTGGAGTGACGGCGGCAGCGGCCTTAAGGCGCCGGGTCGGTCCGCCCGGGGCCGGTGGCCCGGGATCGCCTCTCGCGGTGCGCCCTCCGCCATGCCTGGGTGGCACGATAGTTGAATGAGTCCTCCTCACCCTTGCCATCCGGCAGTTGGGTCCGAGAAGGAAGGTAGATGAACCCAGGTTACGGAATCGTCATGTGGCTGGTCATTGGGGCCCTTACCGGCGGGCTGGGCGGCAGGCTCATGCACACCGACGCCTACCAAGGCGCCCTGCCCAACGTCATCGTCGGGATCATGGGCGCCATGGTGGGTGGCTTCGTGACGAGCGTGGTGTTCGGCGGCAACCGAAGCGACAACGGGTTTCTCGCCAGCACCCTCGCGGCGCTCTTGGGCGCCGGGTTAGTGTTGGCGGTCTGGAGGGCTGTCACGGGAAGACGGGCCAACCACCTGACCGGCTGATCTGGACCGTTCAGGGGCTTTCCGACCGGGGAGAGGCCTGGAGAGCGACCGCTGCAGGAGCCCAGAGCGGCCAGTCGCGCATCGCAAGGCCCGCTTTGCGCCTGAATCCTGCTCCTCGAGCAGCCAGAACCGTGGCCGAGGACGGAATCGAGCATGAATTTCGCATTTTCCGCCTCCGAAAGTTCTCATGATCGCGAAATGAACAAGCAGAACTTGGCTTTCTTGATGCGCAACGCGCTGTCGTTGGCAAAATCGCTGTGTAAAACAACTGTTTCGGTTTGACTTTCGCATTGAGGGGGGTACCTTCCATGTCCCGGGACGGATTTCCGCAAGGCGGAGCGCCGTCGCCGGCCCAACGAACAAAGGAAGGACACCATGTCGGACAGCACCGCCCGAGCCCCCGCTTCCCAACCCGCACCCCGGTCGGCGTCGGCAAGCGGCGTAGCGGCACCGGCCCGCACCCCCACCGGGGGTGAGAAGATCATCCAGTTCCTCGAGCGTGAGGGTGTGGAGTACGTCTTCGGCCTGTCAGGCGGCGCGGCCATGCCCATCTTCGACGCCTTGGTGGACTCCAAGATCAAACTCATCCTGACGCGCCACGAGCAGGGAGCCACCCACATGGCCGATGGGTTCGCGCGCGCCACGGGCAAACCTGGCGTGGCCCTGGTGACCTCGGGTCCCGGTGCCACCAACACGGTGACGGGTCTTCTGACGTCGCTCATGGACTCCGTGCCCATGATCGTGCTTTCGGGCCAGACCATCTCGCCCATGCTCGGCAAGGACGCGTTCCAGGAAGCCGACGTCACCGGCATCACCTACCCTGTGGTGAAGCACAGCTACTTGGTGAAAAACGCCAATGACATCCCGCGCGTGATGCGGGAGGCGTTCCACATCGCCACCACGGGCCGCCCCGGCCCGGTGCTGATCGACCTGCCGAAGGACGTCACCAGCGCGCCTTGCACGGCGCCCTTCGTGGAAGAGGTGACGCTGCCCGGGTACGTGGTGCCCTCGCGTGCGGACGAGGTTTCGCTTCACAAGGCTGCAGCGATCCTGTCGGCGGCCAAGCGCCCGGTGCTCTACGTGGGCCACGGCTCGGTCATCTCGAACGCGGGCGACGCCATTGCGCGGCTCGCAGAGAAAATGCAGGCGCCCATCGTGAACACGCTGCTCGGCAAGGGCGCGGTTCCCGAGGATGGTCCGCTTCACCTTGGCATGCTGGGCATGCACGGAACCGCCTATGCCAACAAAGCTGTGGCCGACTGTGACTGCCTGGTGGCCATCGGCGCCCGTTGGGACGACCGTATCACGGGCAAGCTGAGCGAGTTCTGCCCCACGGCAAAGAAGATCCACATCGATATCGATCACGCCGAGTTCGGCAAGATCATCAAACCCGATGTCAGCCTGGCGGGGGATGCCCGCCTGGTGGTGGAGGATCTGATCCCGCTCGTCGAGACCTGCGATAGCAAGCCCTGGATCGAGCAGATCGGCCAGTGGCGCAAGCAGTACCCGCTCAAGTACAGCAAGAAAGGCGGTTTGCGCGCACAGCACGTGCTCGATCGCCTCGACAAGCTGGGGGGGCGCGATGCCATCATCACCACGGACGTGGGACAGCACCAGATGTGGGCGGCCCAGTTTTGTCTCACCACCCAGAACCGCCACTGGCTGTCTTCGGGGGGCGCGGGCACCATGGGGTACGGCTTTCCTGCGGCGATCGGCGCGCAGTTTGCGTTTCCGAAGAAGCCCGTGTGGACGGTCGTGGGTGACGGCGGCTTCCAGATGACGATGTGCGAGTTGGCCACGGCCGCCCTGCACAAGCTGCCCGTGAAGATCCTGATCATCAACAATGCCTACTTGGGCATGATTCGGCAGTGGCAGGAGCTCTTCTACGACAACCGTCTCTCCGGCGCCGACCTCGAGGGCAACCCCGACTTCGTGAAGCTGGGTCAGGCCTACGGCGTCAAGGGATTCCGGATCCGCCGGCCGGGCGACGTGGACCGGGTGCTCAAGGCCGCCATCGCGTACAACGATGGGCCTTGCATCATCGACGCCGAGGTCGTGAAGGAAGACAACGTCTTCCCAATGATCCCTGCTGGCGCCGCCCTCAAAGACATGCTGATTGAGCGTCCCAAAACGAAGCTCAGCAAGCCCACTGGTTCGACATAGGAGCTGCCCGTGACCACTCTCGCTGCCTTACCGCTTACGCATCACACGCCCGAAGAGCATCCCCTCCACACGATCTCGCTGCTGGTCCGCAATCAACCGGGCGTTCTAGTGCGCGTGGCGCTGGTGTTCTCGCGCCGCGGTTACAACATCGAAAGCCTCGTGGTCTCGCCCGGGGTGGCCGATACGCTGTACTCGCGGATGACCATCACCTGCCGTGGTGAACCCGACACGCTCGAGCAAATCATCAAACAGCTGTTCAAGCTGGTGGACGTGGTGCAGGCCGTGGACCATACGGGACAGCTGGTCGTCGAGACCGAGATCGCCCTCGTGAAGGTGAAGTGTTCCCAGAGCGAGCGCACCGAGGTGCTCCAGGTGGCCGAGCACTACAAGGCGAAGGTGAAGGACTTCCGCACCGACTCGCTCATCCTTCAGGTGAGCGGCTCGACGGAAAAGCTCGACAATTTCATCGAGCTGCTGCGGCCGCTCGGTGTGGTGGAGTTGGTTCGCTCGGGCAAGCTGCTCATGGCCCGCGGCGGCGAACCAACCTGAGGGCGGGGCCTTCGCATTCTCGAAAGCGGACTGGGGCGTTGCCCGCGATGCGGGGCCCCAGTCCGTCCTGACGCTCAGCCGCCTAGCTCAAGATCAGCGCCACCACGACGCCTGCGCTCACCCCGAGCGCAACGCCAAGGGCAAGGGCGAGCCTGTTCCTCGGAACCGGAGTGGCGAGGCGTTCCGGTACCTGAGGGGCTGCCCCCTCGGGCGCAGCGGGGGCTTCGAGTCCCTTCATCGTCACCGCCACGGCCTGGGAATTGAAGAAGCCCACGATCTTGGTCACCAGAGCTTCGTAAGGTTCGCCGGCGGGTCGGGGCCCCGCGCCTTTGAACCGCAGGTCGACCATCTGGCAGAAGCCATCGAACGAGCGCAGCTCGGCTGTCTTTACCTTGGCATCCATCGAGCCCATGACGAGCGTGGGGCCTGCGCCTTGTGCGGGCAAAAGCTTGATGTGCTGAACCGACTGTTTCCCGCCACCCGTGGATTCTCCTTCAGGCGCGGACAGCTCGGGGCGGTAGTCGCCGAGGCTGGTCGGCAAACGGACCGATCCCAGCAAGGCCTTGAACATGTCCGCTTGAGACAGGGCCTGCGCCGCAAACATCGTGTGTTTCACCGAAGACATTCCACAGCTCCCTCTCCGTTCAGGCTCCGCTCGTGCGACACTTTCTGTGTCGGCAGCGTGCCGTGGCGGCTTGAGGATGGGCCTCGTCGAGGGGCGTCTCAGGGGCGTGCGACAAACGCGTAGCTCGTACCGTTGTTCTGGAAGGAGCGCACACGTTTGAGGCCGAGCACACCCGCGTCCACTTCGCGACGATAGATGTGATACGTGCGGGGGTCGGCTCCCGTAGAGCGCAGCGTAAGCCCCGTGTCGGACCAGGCATCTGCCGCAAGCCAGGCGGGTGCCGGCGCGCGCGCCCTCTCGTCCAGGAGCAGATAAACGATGGAGGGCCGGTCCACGCGCACGCGATAGATCACCGCGTCCTCGAGCCCGTTGCGCGGATCTTTGTCGTCCCGTGAGGTCAGAAGATAGGTGACGCCCGTCAGCGGCGCAGGGACCTGATCCCAGTTCGAGTTGCGATCAAGGTTCTGTCGCGCACCGTTGACGAGCCCCTGGGACTGAACCACTGGCTGCATCTCTTTTCCGAGGTATTCCTCGAGCGTCACGCTCACGGGGGCAAGCTTGCACACGCCCTGCTCGCAGGTGGCACCGGGTGCGCAATGCGCCGCCACCGCGCACGTGGAGCGGCAGGCACCATCGTCTCCGCAGGCGTAGGGAGCACAAGCTTTGAACGAAGCGGGGCCGCAGATGCCGTTCCGACAGGTTGCGGCCTCGAACTGTTGTCCGTTTTCGCAGCGCGAGACCTGGCAGATGGCGTTGGGTGCAAACGACGCGCACTGACCGGCACCGTCGCATAGACCGTTGCGCCCGCAGGTTGCCGCTTCGACGGCGCAGCCCTGGGCGGTTTTCGGCGCCTGATTGGCGGGCAGGTGCACGCAGCGCCCCTCCTGCCCTGCAAGCCGACAGGAGGAACAGGGGCTGTCGCACGCCTTCTCACAGCACACACCATCGGCACAGACCCCCGACTGGCAGCCGGTCGCGTCCTCGCAGAGGTTGCCGAGCGGCTGAGGCGCGCGGTTCGGGTCTACGCACTTACCCTGCGTGCATGTAGCTCCGGGCGAGCAGTCCTGGTCTCGAAAGCACGACTTCGCGCACTGAGCAATGCCAGACGACGTGAGGCACTGGTAGGGCGCACACGAAAAGGGGGTGCTGCTCCGCACGCACTTGTTGACCCCGGGGATCTCGCTGGGTTGGCATGTGCCCCGGGCCGTGATGTCCAGGGTGCCGGCGCACATGCCATCGTCGCAGGCCGTGCCCACCGCGAACACATCGCAGCCCTGGTTGCCGTTGCAGAGGCCCGTGCGGCCGCAGGTGTTGGCAGACTCGGCGCTGCAGGCATCTTTGTCGCGCGGCTGTGATCCCTTGGGAAGGGGCAGGCAGGTGCCTTCCTGGCCGTCGAGCGCGCAGCTCGAACACGGAAAGCCACAGGGGGTGTTGCAGCAGCGCCCCTCCGCGCAGACGCCGCTGCGGCACTGCGACGCCAGGGAGCAGACCTCGCCGTTTTCGCGGAGGTCGGGTGCGCTGACCTCCGGAGTGTCGGCGCCGCCGTCGGGCGTTCCCGCGGCGTCCCGGTTGTCCTTGGCGGGGACCGTACAGGACACCAGGAGAAGAACGACGAGGAGGAGCTCCGTTCCGGCTTGGCCCTGACTGGCGCCCCCGCCAGCACTCCCGTGAAGGTGCCACGCGGCAAGCGATCCCAAACCCAGGGGGAACTCCCCGGGGCGCCGGTTGGGTGCCCGGGATACAGGCCGACTCATGACCACACCCTACGTGCATCCGCGCCTCTCGCCAACCTCATGTGTCACTTGGCGCACACGAGAAGACAGTGACGCGAGGAGTCGCCCACCGGGTCCGACGCCGCCTTCAGGCTGAGATGGCCGGCTCTACCGGAACCCTGGCAGCCGCCCGTTTCGGACCCGTGAGCAACGAGACCACCACCAAGGTCAGAAAGCCGAGGGGAATCGTAACGATGGCCGGCTGGCTGATTTTCATGGGCGCCAGACCTGGATCGAGGCCGTAGACGGCCTTGAAGGTCGCGCCCGAAAGCAGAATCCAGGAGAGCGAGGAGACCATTCCCACCGAGATGGCGGCCGTGATGCCCTGCTTCGTGGTGCGCTTCCAAAAAAGCAGCATCACCAAGGAGGGCAAGTTCGCAGACGCGGCCACATTGAAGGCCCATCCGACGAGGAAGCTGACGTTCATTTTCTCGAACACCACACCCAGGAACATGGCCACCACGCCCACGGCGACCGCCACGAACTTGGCCACACGCACCTTTTGGCTGTCGTTGATGTCGGCCTTGAAGACATTGGTGACGATGTCATGCGCCACCGCGCCGCTCGCCGCCATGATGAGACCGCTCACGGTGCCGAGCACGGTGGTGAAGGCGATGGCTGAGATGATCGCGAAGGGCAGATCGCCGAACCCCTTGGCCAACAGAGGCGCCGCCATGTTGTTGTTGGTGGGATCGAGCGTTCCGCCCGTCATCGCTCCCAAGCCCAGATAAAGGGTCAGGACGTAGAAGAAGCCGATGCTGGCAATACCCACCACGGTGCTCTTTCGCACGGCGGCTTGATCCTTGACGGTGTAGTAGCGGATGAGAATGTGCGGCAGCGACGCCGTGCCGCAGAATAGGGCAAGCATCAGCGAAAGGAAGTCGAGCTTGGGCAAGGGCTCGTCTTTCTGAAGCCCTGCAAATGTGGGGCTGCCTCCGGGGACGAGCAACTTGCTTCCCGCCGTGGGCTTTTGGAAGTGCACCGTGGTGGCACCAGGGCCACCGCTGGGAGCGGCGGCGATCTTTTCGTTGCTCCACAACAGCACTTCGCTGTCCTGGAGGGTGCTGAAGAACGAAAGGGGGCCCAAGGGTCCCGTTTCCTTCAAGCCTCCCGGCAGCTTGGCGATGTTGCCCACGGGGCGCAGATCGGCCTCGCCGGGACCGTGGCCTTGAGGCAAGCCATTGACGAGCGTTCGCTCGGCCCCCGCTTCGGGCACGAGGGCCACGGTTTGGGTCTCCGTGAGGCCTCGTTCCTCCCGTCGCCAGACCTCCACCACGCCCGTCGCGTCGTTCCGGGCGCGGAGATAAGGCTTATCGGCCCACGGACCCTCGGCGGGCAGGAGCGTATACCCAGGTGCATTCTCGAAATGATCGAGCGGAACCGTGCGGAAGTCCGTAAACGTTCCCGCGTCGTTGGGCGTGGTCTTGAAGCCGCGGTTCAAGATCATGACCGTGAGCACGGCGCAGAACACCACCAGCATCGAGCCCTTGATGAACTGGACCCACGTGGTGGACACCATGCCCGCCGTCACGACGATCATCACCACCACCACGCCCACGAGCAACACGCCCTGCACGTGCGAAAAGCCGAGCAAGGGTTTGACCAGCGCTCCCGCCCCCACCATCTGCGGGATCAGGTAAAAAATGCTGACCACCAGCGTGCTGATGGCCGCGGAGAGTTTGATCCCGCGGGAGTTGAACTTGCTGTCCAGCGCATCGGCGAAGGTGTAACGGCCAAGACGTTTGAGCGGCTCGGCCACCACGAACAAGGCCACGATCCAACCGGCGAGGTAGCCGACGGAATAGAGAAAGCCGTCGTAGCCGTAAAACGCAATCATGCCGCAGATCCCCAGGAAGGAGGCGGCGGAGAGGTAGTCGCCCGCGAAGGCCACCCCGTTGACGAACCAGTGGATCTGCCCGTGCGCCGCAAAGTAACCCTGCGCGGATTTGGCCTTGCGGCCGAGGTAAAAGCTGATGCCCAGCACCAGCCCCACGAAGGTCAAAAATACGACGATGGCAATCTGTGAAGCCTCGTAGATCATCGCTCGGTCTCTCCTTCGGGCAGCGGACGACGACACAGGCGCGTGTAAACGAGAGCCAGACCGAGCGCGGCCACGATCAGGAACATGCCGTAAACGATGGCGACGTTCAGACCGAAGAGCGCCGCGCCCTTCATGGTCTCGGGCGACAGCACGTTGAGCGCCATGAAGCCACCATAGAACGCCAGGTACACCGCAAATAGCCAGAGACCGTAGCGAGCGTTGCGGCGCTGCAGCACCGGCGAATCGTCGGGGGATTTGACCGCGGTTGAGCCAGACATGGGGCCGACCCTACCACGATGCATTTGCCTGACGTAAGGTCAGGCTTTCGCTCGGTCGACGCCCCGTTACCCGAACAGGGCCGGCAGGGGCAGCAGGAAGCTGAGCGTCAGGAGCAGGCCCACGACCAGCGCGAACACGACCAGTTGGTTTGGCCGCATGTGCCGCGCCAAGGCCTGGCTGCCCTCTGGCAACGGCACCAGCCACAAGTGCCGAAGTATCTGGAAGTAGTAAGCAAAGGAAGCCACGGAGGCCACCAGGGCGACGATGACCACCGTGAGAGCCAAGGACCCGGAGCCTGCGTCGCGTACGGACGCCACCACGGCGGCGAACTTGGCCGTGAAGCCGGCGGTCAAGGGGAGCCCGGCGTAGCTCAACACGATCACCGACAACCCGAGCGCGGCCAGCGGGTGGCGGCCGGAGAGGCCGCGCAGGTCGTCGAGCTCGTCGACGTCGGCATGCGGCGTGCCAAGCGCCATGAACGCCGCCCAGAGGCCAAGCCCCATCAGGCCGTAGGCCGACACGTAAAACAAAAACGCCTGGGGGCTGCGCGCCGCGACGGTCAGCAAGATGAAGGCGCCGTTGACCACGGCGGAGTACGCGAAGAGCCGCCGCAGCTGCTTTTGCGCCAGCGCCTGCACGTTGCCGATCACCGCTGACGCGGCTGCACAGGCGTACAGGGCCGGCTTCCAGGTCTCTTCGAGCGACGCGAAGGGGCCATGAAGCAGCGTGAACAGAAGGCCGAAGACGGCCACCTTGACCGGTGACGCGACCACGCTCAGGGCTGCGAACGACGAGCCCTGATAAACGTCGGCAAGCCAGAGGTGAAACGGGGCCACGGCCGTTTTGAAGAACAAAGCGGCCAACACGAAGCCCAAGGCAAGTTTGGCCACCGCCAGCGTCCCGGCGTTGGCCTCGGCCAATTTTTCGGCGATCGCGGGCAGGGCAATCTCACCCGTGGCGCCGTAAAGAAAGCCCAAGCCCAAGAGGAAGAGCACGCTGCCCACGGCGCCCAGGAGCAGGTACTTGATACCCGCCTCGTTGGCGCGCGGGTCGCGCAACGAAAAGCCGCAGAGCACGTACGAGGGGATCGATATCAACTCGAACGCGATGAAGAGCGTCGCCAGATCCCCCGCAAGACAGAGGGATAAGAGGCCCATCGCCAACGCCAACACCACGATGCGCCAATCGGTGGCGCGGGCGCGTACTTTTTCGAGGTAGCCGTGCCCGAGTGCCACGGCCGCAGCGGTGAGGCCCAGGCACAAGACGGCGAGCGCCTTGCCCACGCCGGTGACCAGATAGGCCCCACCAAAGAACGTGTCGCCAGGCTCGAGGCGCAACCACACAAGGGCGGCGCTTGCCAGCAAGCCGAAGACGGCGACGAGGGCAGAGGCAAGGGGCGCCCGGTCTTTGGGCGAAGCGCCCAGCACGAGGAGAAGAGCGAAGGCCGCAACGAGCGGCGTTTGTGCGATGACGGCAGCGTTCATGGGACGAGCCCCGTGAAGGAAAGTCCTGTTGTGAGGGCCTGTTCGATGGGTGCAAGCAGCGTCATCGGAGCCAGGCCGAGGAAGATCCAAAGGCCTGCCACCGCGAGGCCCAGGGCCGTCTCGGCCAGCGAGAGGTCCGCGGCACGGGGCGTGGTGCCGCGCGCAGGCCCGAGAAAGGTGACGTGGAAAAGGCGAAAGCTCGCGGCGGCCGTGACCAAGGCTCCCAAAGCCCCCAGGACCAGCAGCCAGGGCGAAACGCGGTAGGCTGAAAGGTAAATCATGACTTCGCCGGCGAAGCTGCTGAGGCCGGGGAGGCTGGCCGCCGCGAAGAGCCCCACGAGCAGTAGGGCGGCCAGGCGCCCCTCCGTGTGGCGAAGTCCACCATCGGTATCGGAGGAGACCGAGCTGCCGTCGGTGTTGGCGCGGGCGTCGAGGGCGAAGAGCAGCGCCATGATGAGCCCATGGTTCAACGCCTGGAAGAGGGCGCCCGTCCAAGCCGTGGCATCCCCGGTGGCGCCCACGAAGGCGCCCAGGGCCAAGAGATTCAAGTGAGCGAGGGATGCGTAGGCCAACATGTCGACGAGGCGTTTTTGGGCCAAACAGACGACACCACCGTAGACAGCACCGGCCACGGCCAGGCCCATGAGGGGCTTTTGCCAAGCGACCAACGTGGTGTTGAAGGCCGGCACGAGCACGATGAGAAGGCCGTAGGCCCCCATTTTCGACATCACGGCCGACAAGAGCGCGCGGCAAGCGGGCGGCGCAACAGCGTAGAGATCGCGGAGCCAGCCGTGAAAGCCGAGCAAGGGCAGCTTGATGGCGAAGGCCAGCAGGAAGCCGATGCACGCGAGCGCAGCCGCGTCAGGGTCGAGCGAGGCGATGGTCGCCGGTAGGCCCGCAATACCGGGGTCACGGCCAGCACGCACGCAGACCAGGCCCACGGACAACAGCATGGGCAAGCTACCTGCCACGGTGACGAGCACGAAGCGCATCAGCGCGCCCTGGACGCTGGGCCCGCCGGAGAGAGGACGGCCGTGCTGCCCGATCCAGAAGTAGGCAGCCACGAGGGCCAGCTCCCAGTAGAAGTAGAACGCCAGCAAGCCCCGCGCGGTAAACACGCCCAGGAGGCTCATGACGAGGAGGTTGGACGCCACGAAATACGAGGGCCGGCGCGCCAGGGCGGTCCGTTCGCGGAGAAGCACGAAGATGATGGGGAGGCAGAGGCCGAGCAGCAGCACGAACGCGGCATTGCGGCCGTCGAGGTAGGCCCCGAGCTCGATGGGCAGACCCGTGCCGGCGAGCGTGGCGGTCAATTCGGTCGAAAGCCCTCCGGTGGAGAGACCCACGAGCGCCAGATAAGCAAGAAGCAGCCCGAAGGCGGATTGGCCCCATGCCGACAGGCGGTTGCCTTCGACGGGGATCCACAGGTGCAGCCCAATGAAGGCCAGCGGCACGAGAGGACTGAGAGCTAACAGGGTCGCATGCATGATCGCGTCCTCAACGCCCCACGAGGAGCAACAAGACGAGGGCGGCCGCGAGCAGCCAGGCCGCGTAGTGGTGAATTTTCCCCGTGACCAGCCGCCGCATCCCCGAGGACAGGAGCTCGCAGGACGCGCCCGTCAGCTGTGGCACGCCCCGCGCGACATCTTCGCCCACGCCTGCAAAGAGCCGTGCCAGGGCGCGAAGGGGCGAGAAGATGAAGGTCTCGTAGACCTCGTCGAAGTAAAAGAGGCGCGCGAGGGGACCTTGCTTACCCGGGGAGGGTTCGGCCCCGGTGGTCTTGCTTGCTCGACGCGGTGAGGAGAAGTGCCGGAAGGTCAGAAGGGCCAACAGGAGGCTCGGCGCCAAGACCAAGAGCGCGTGCAGGATTGTGGGGCCCTCCGGCGTCTCGGTGGTCGCCGAGACGAAGCGATAGAGCGACACACCAAGGCCGCCCCAGTGCGCCGGCGCGCTCAGCACACCGAAGACCGTGCCCACGACACAGAGCACGAGCAGCACCGCCCGGATGGGCGTGCTGGTCTCGGCGGGCGCGTGGGTCCCGTGAGCCCCATGAGCGTGAGCTCCGTGATCTGACACGGCGGGGCCGGGCACCTTCGCCTCGAGGAGCCCGAGCAGCCGGAACGTATACACAACGGAGAGCCACTCGATGACCGTCACCACCCAGGCCACCAGGCCGCCCGAGAGCGCCAGGCCCCCCACGGTGAACGTGCCCTGCCCTACCGCCTCGAGCACGAGTTCCTTGCTGAAGAAGCCTGCCGAGACAAACGGCAGCAGGCCCGTGCCGCCCAGGCTGCCCACCCAGAAGGCGGCGCGGGTGACCGGCAGACGACGCAGGCAACCCGCCAGGCGGCTCACGTTCTGCTCGTGATGACAGGCTACGATGACGCTCCCGGCGGCCAAAAAGAGCAGGGCCTTGAAGCAGGCGTGTCCAAAAAGATGCATGCGCGCCGCACCGGGAGCGCCCGCCGCCAACGCCAAGAACATCAGGCCCAAATTCGACAGCGTCGAGTAAGCCAGAATCTTTTTGATGTCGGTTTGTACGATGGCGAGCACCGCACCCAGCGCCAAGGTGGCGAGAGCGCAGACGAAAATGAGCCCAAGCACCGCCGGAAACAGGCGGTAAAGCGGCTCGAGACGGGCCACCAGGTACACCCCAGCTGTCACCATGGTGGCCGCGTGGATGAGCGCGCTCACCGGCGTGGGCCCTGCCATGGCGTCGGGCAACCAGATGTGCAGGGGCACCTGCGCCGACTTGGCAAACACGCCGCCCAACAAAAAGAGGGCTCCCCAGCGGGCAAGCCCCAGGGCTTCGGGCGACAGCTGGTTTGCCTGAGCAGCCAAGTCGACCAGCGCGAAGCTACCGAAGGCTTCGTAAAGACACGCGACGCCCAGGATGAAGAGCAAATCGCCCACCCGGTTCGTGAAGAAGGCGCGGTAAGCGGCACGCGGAACGTGCGCCTCCTGCCAGTCGTGACCGATGAGCAAGTAAGAACAAAGACCCACTCCTTCCCAGCCGAGGAAGATGAGCAGCAAGTTGTCGGCCAGCACCAAGGCCAGCATCGAGGCAACGAAGAGGTTCAGGCTCGCAAAGAAGCGCGCCACGCCGGCGGCCCCCCGCATGTACCCCACGGAGTAAAGGGTGATGAGCGCGCCGAAGCCGCTCACAAGCAACACCATGGCGCCCGCCACACTGTCGAGCCGCAGCGCAAAGCGCGCCGTGAAACCGGCGGTGCGGAGCCAGGGGCCCGCATCGAAGACCGTGGGCCGCTGGGTATCGAGTCCCACCACGCACACCACCCCGACGGCGAACGACACCGCCACACCCGCGCAGGCAATGCCGCCCACAACGGCCGGCGCGAGGCGCCTTCCCGCGAGCGCCAGAAAAAGCGCCGTCAGCGCGGGCACGACGGGCAAGAGCAAGAGCATCTCAGGGTTCATCAAGCGTCTCCTTCGTGAAGACGACCGGCGCGCTCGCGGCTGATGTCCTGATGATTACGGAAGTACACGATGGCCATTCCCAGGCCGATCGCCGCCTCGACGGCGGCCACCCCGATGGAGAGCATGTAGAGGTAGTGCCCGTACGCGCGGCCACTCCAGACGAAATAGTTGAAGGCAACGACGCTGATGTTGGCGCCGCTCAACATGACTTCGATGGACAGCAGGATCATCACGAGGCTACGGCGCGTGAGCAGGCCGTAGGCACCAATGAGCGACACCACCAGCGCCAGCGTGAGGCAGTTGGGAAGATCGAACGCCAACATCGCCTAGGCCCCCCTCGACGTGCCAGGTGAGCGCCGCGCGAAGTTGATCGCCGCCACGATGCCCACCAGGATCAAAAAAGAGATGAGCTCGAATGACACCGTCAGCGGGTTGTTTGCGGGGTCCTCAAACACCAGACGAGAGAGCGATGACAGCTCTCCGAAGTCGGCGGCGGGCGCGCCTGCTGGGGCAAGCCCCGCCGCGGCTCGCCGAACCAGCGCGATGAGGGGAGCCCCTCCCGCCGCGAGAAGCGCCGCGATGCCCAGTTTGGTGCGGCCGGAGGCGGCGTCGGGTGTTTTGAGTTCGCCGTCCTTGGGTCCGGGGTTCACCATCATCACCACGAAGGTGAAGAGCACCATGATGGCCCCGGCGTAGACCAGAACCTGCAGGATCCCGACGAAGGGGGCGTGCATGAGGACGTAGAGCAGCGCCGTGGGCAAAAACGCACCCACCAGAAGCAGCGTGGCGCGCACGGGGTTGCGCGCCCAGACCACGGCTGCCGAACCAAGCAGGATCAGGACAGCGCAGAGGGTGAACACTGCGTTGTGAACGACGCCATCAGACACGTGCGGTTCGCCTTTCCGTCGTCGAACGAGCGCGGGCGCTCACGACTTCTTTTCCCCCGAGCCAGGACCATTCGCCAGAAGGCGCGGCATGTCGTAGAGAAACTCTTTCCGACTCGTGTAGACCTGCGGAATTTTGTTCGTCATGCCGATCGCATCCTTGGGACACGCTTCCACGCAATACCCGCAGTAGATGCACTTGAGCATGTCGATCTCGAAGACCTTGGGAACCTTGTCGCGGCCTTCCCAGCCGGGCCCCGTGGGCGCGGGCTGGGCTTCGATGTTGATGCACTGGGCGGGACACGCGGTGGAACACATGTAGCAGGCCACGCACTTCATGTGGCCGTGTTCGTCCTGCTTGAGGTAATGCTCACCCCGGAAGCGGGGGCTGATTTGTGGCTTGGCTTCCGGGTACTGGATCGTGACGGACTTCTTGAAGAACTGCCGAAGCGACACCCAAAGCCCCTTCCAGATGGCCGGCATGTAGAGCCCGACCCACCATGGCTGCGAGCGTCGATGCATGACCGACGGGGGATTGCGTTTGACTTCGACCGGGTGTTCCATCTGAAGGATCCTCACGAACGAAACAGACCACCGTACTCCATGGCCAAGGCCAGGAGGATGAGGTTCAACAACGCGATAGGGATCAGCCGCTTCCAGCCGAGCGCCATCAACTGATCCCAGCGCATACGGGGCAACGTCCACCGGACCCACATGAAGCCGAACACGAGCACCATCACCTTCGCCGTGAAGATGAGGAAGGCAACGACGGCGTAGGTCCACGTATCGAGCCCCAGGCGGTTCAGCCCTGGCAGGTACCAGCCCCCCAGGAACAGCACCGTCATGAGGCTGCACATGGTCCAAAGTCCCGCGTATTCGCCGAACATGAACCAGGCGTATCGCAGCCCCGTGTACTCCGTGTGATAGCCACCCACCAGCTCTTGCTCGGCCTCGGGGTTGTCGAAGGGCGCGCGGTTGGTCTCCGCGAACGCGGCGAGCAAAAAGAGCAGGAAGTTGGGGGGCCAGGTGAGCCCGTTCCAGTTGGGCAGGAGGCCAAAGAAGACGCGTCCCTCTTGCTGCCGCACGATCTCGGCAAGGTCCAGACTCCCCGTTTTGAGGAGCAGCGCGACCACGGACAGACCCATGATCACTTCGTAGCTAATGAGCTGCGCCGAAGACCGAATGCCGCCCAGCAGGGAATACTGGTTGTTCGAGGACCAGCCGGCAAACGCGATGCCGTAGGCCGTGAGCGACGAGATCGCCAGCATCACGAGCAGGCCCATGTTGATGCTGGTGCCGGCAAGCGCCTGTCCCGAAGGCATGGCCGCCACGGGGACAAGGGCGAAGGACACGAGCCCCGGCATGAAGGTGAGAATCGGAGCGAGGAGGAAGATCGCCTTGTCGGTGTTCCGCGGAAAAAAGTCTTCCTTGAAGATCAGCTTCACGGCATCGGCCACGGACTGCAGGAGGCCGAGGGGCCCCACGCGGTTTGGTCCCACCCGCCGCTGAAACCGCGCGGCCACCTTCCGCTCCATCCACACCAACATCGGCACCACGCCCAGCACCACGGCCAGCGCACCCAGCAGGGCAAAGGCCGTGTAGACCAGCGGAGACACACCTGCGATGGGGCTCGTTCCGGACACCGTCACACCGCCTTTGCGCCCGGGGCGGGCATCTGCAGGTCGTGCAGGATCTCGTGAGACGAACGTCCCGCGGTCACGGGTTCGACGACGGGCTCGAAGGCCTGGGAAAGACCTTGGCCGTTGACGTAGTGCCCCTGCGACTCGAAATGGGTGAGGGTGGGCAGCACCACCTTCGCCTTCGCCCCCGGCAACCACGGGGCCGGGGCAAAGTGCAGCAGGACCACGTGACGAGCCCGTTCGACGACCGGGGCCACCACCGCGGCGGCCGCCGGATCCGGAATGTTGTGGACCAGCACCAGGGTATCGATCACGTCGGATGCGGCAGCTGCAACGGAGGCCTCGGCGTCGTTCACACCGAGTGTGGCGAGGCCAGCCCGGTTGGGGTTGCGATCACCCGAGATCCGGAAGCCCGGGAACACCTGCTCGGCTCGGCCCGGAGCAGCGTACCCGAAAAGCTTGGCAGACAACTTCGCAGAGAGCTTCTGCGCTTCGCTCATCGTTTCGGCGGTGTTCCAGGCGCTTACGCCCACGGCGATACGTTGGCCAGCCCCCAGCAATGACTGCACGGCTGCGAACGCCTGCGCCCACGTGCTGCTTTGGCCCTCCACCCGTGGCTTGTCGAGACGCCCCTCGTACACATAGGGGAAGCTGAGCCGCCCCTCGTCGCACATCCACGAGCGGTTCACCTGGTCGTTGCGACGAGGCGTGATGCGTTTCACCACGTTCTTTTTGTCGACGTCCACGCGCGTGTTGCAGCCCACGCTACAGTCGGGGCACATCGAATCCTTGCGGCTCAGGTTCCAAACGCGCGCCTGGTACAGGAAATCCGCAGAAACGAGCGCCCCCACGGGACAGACGTCCACCGTGTTCATCGACAAAGGGTTGTCGAGGCTCTTGCCAGGAAACACCGCGATCTCGCTGCGGTCACCACGGTAGATGACGCCGAGCTCTTCCGTGCCGCTGACCTCGTTGGTGAACCGTACGCAGCGCGTGCACACGATACAGCGAGAGCCCCAGTACTTGACGTGAGGGCCCAGCGAGGCCTTGCTCTTGATGACCTTGAGTTCCTGGAAGCGGCCATTGGCCCTGCCGTACGAATAACTGTAGTTCTGCAGGCGGCACTCGCCGGCCTGGTCGCACTCGGGGCAGTCGAGGGGGTGGTTGATGAGTAAGAACTCCATCACACCCTTACGGGCTTCATCCACCTCGGCGCTGCGGGTGGCCACCTCCATGCCTTCGGCGACCGGCGTGCCGCACGCCACGGCCAACTTGGGTTGGCCCTTGACCGCCACGAGACAGATGCGGCAGTTCGCGGCGACGCTGAGGTCTTCGTGATAGCAGTAGTGCGGAACGTCTATGCCATTGTCGTGGCAGGCCTTGATCACGGAGGTGCCTGCAGGCACCTGCAGATCACGCCCGTCGATCTTGACGTTGACGAGCGGGGGAGCGGCGGGCTTGTTGTCCATGATGCGTTCCTGGTCGCGGCCTGGGGTCGATTCCTGTGCCCCGGATCAACCTTTGCACTTCGCTTGGAATTCTTCGGGGAACGAGGACAAGTAGCTCTGCATGGGCATCACGGCCGCATCGGCCAGAACGCAGATCGTCTTGCCCTGCATGTTGCGCGTGATCTCCCATACGAGATCGATGTCCTGCTTCGCTCCGTGACCGTGATGAAACTTGTGCATCAGTTTCTCGAGCCAGCCCGTGCCCTCTCGGCAAGGCGTACACTGGCCGCAGGACTCGTGATGATAAAAGCGCATCAGGTTGTAGATGGCGCTCACGATGTCCCGGGTCTCGTTCATCACGGTGATGGCGCCCGAGCCCAGCATGCTCTTGTGCGCCGCGAGGCACTCGTAGTCCATCGTCACGTCGGCGACCTTGTCGCCCTTGATGAGGGGAGCCGATGACCCGCCGGGAATCACGGCTTTGATGCTCTTTCCGGCGACACCCCCACAGTGTTCGTTGATGATCGCCGAGAGTGGGGTGGCCAGTGGCACTTCGACGAGTCCGGGGCGTACCACGTCCCCCGAAACGCAGAAGAGCTTGTAACCGGGGCTCTTTTCGGTGCCCCACTGGCGGAACCAAGACGGTCCGTGCTTCAGGATGTGCGTGACGTTGCAGATCGTCTCGACGTTGTTGACGATGGTGGGGCAGCCAAAGAGTCCGGACACGGCCGGAAACGGTGGTTTGACCTTGGGGTAGCCGCGCCCTCCCTCAATCGAGGACAACATGCCCGTCTCTTCGCCGCAAATGTAGGCGCCCGCGCCTCGAACGATCGTGATCTGCAGATCGTAGCCCTTGCCGAAGATGTTCGGCCCCACGTAGCCGCGCGCACGCGCCTCGGCGACCGCGGCGCAAAGGCGTTCGAATCCCAGGATGAACTCGCCCCGCAGGTAAATGAAGGCGTGCTGACAGCCAATCGCGTACGACGCCAGAATGACCCCTTCGACCAACTGGTGGGGGTCGAGCTCGAGGATGTAACGGTCCTTGAAGGTCCCCGGCTCGCTTTCGTCTCCGTTGACGGCCAAGTACGTGGGTTTGCCCGTGTTCTTGGCCAGAAAGCCCCACTTCATGCCGGTGGGGAAGCCTGCCCCCCCTCGGCCTCTGAGGCCGGCGTCCTTGACCTTCTGAGTGATGTCAGCGGCGGGCGTGCCCACAAAGGCGCGGGCGGTCTCGTACCCCCCGTGGCTCTCGTAGTAGGCGATCGTATGCGACTGGGGGTGTCCGAAGTGCCGGCTCAAGACCGGCTCGAAGGGCACCGCACTCGGGAGGGCGGCGGGGTTCGTCGACGCTTGCTGGGGGGTATTGGACATGGGCGTGACTCCTCGGGATCGTGCGCCGCTTACGCCTTGGGCTCTGCGGGGCCCTGCTTGAAGTCGTGCAAGACGGGCAACGTGAAGACACGGCCCTGCATCTTCACACCGCTTTGGCCCTCGTAGGCCGTCTCCGGCTTACCCTCTTCACGCAGAAGGCTCGTAATGAACTGATCGAGCGCGGCTCCCTCGAAGCAGGTGTGGTGCGTAAAGTCCACCTGCACTACGGGAGGCTTGTGACAATCGGCCAGGCACTCGACCTTCTCCACGGAGAACAGGCCGTCGGCGGTGCGTTCACCCGGCTTGATGCCCAAACGTGCCTCGATCTGAGCCAAGGCCCTATCGCAGTGCCCCCCCATGGCGCACATCAAGGTGGCACAGACCATGAAGCGGTGCTTGCCGTGATGGGGACGCTTGTAGTGGGAATAGAACGTCACGGCACCTTGCACATGCGCCACGCTCACCTCGCACGCCTCCGCCGCGAGCGCCATACCTCGGTCGTCGATACAGCCAAACTGTCGTTCCACGACCCGAAGGACCATCAACAAGGCCGAACGCTTGTTGGGAAATTGCGCAAGCAGCTCGTTGACTTCACCTTGCGCTTCGGGAGGAAGAGAGGTCATCGGTCGAGCTCTCCTGCGATGACGTTCATCGAGCCCAAGATCGCCACGAGGTCCGAAACCATGTGGCCAGGCAGGATGTGCGACAGAAGTTGGTAGTTGTAGAAGGAAGGCGAGCGGACCCGCATGCGGTAAGCGCTGTGGCTGCCGTCCGAGACCAAAAAGAACCCAAGCTCGCCGTTGGGAGCTTCCGTCGACGAATAGAGTTCCGCCTTCGGGGGATGGATGCCATGGTCTTGCCCGGGCATCACCACCTTGAAGTGGTGGATGAGCGACTCCATATCCCGATAAACCAGATCCTTGCTGGGAAGAATCCGTTTGGCGCTTTCGTGGTTGATGGGCCCCGGCTCGAGGAGCTTCAACGCCTGGCGTACCATCGCGATGCTCTGCTCGAGCTCGTCGATGCGAATCAGGTACCGCGCCAGGCAATCGCCCTCTTCGTGCAGCGGCACCGAAAAATCCAGCTCGGGGTAAACGAGGTAGGGCCGGTAGGCGCGCTGGTCGAGGGGAACACCCGAGGCCCGGGCCACAGGCCCCGAAAGGCCGAACGAGAGCGCCTGGTCCTTGGTGATGACACCAACGCCCTGGGTGCGATCGAGAAAGATCTTGTTGTTGACGAAGCTGTCCCGGAGCTGACCCAAGGTCTGCTCGCAAGTGTCCATGATCTGGCGGGTCCGCGCCTCGAACCCCTCTGGCAGGTCGAAGGCAAGACCACCCACGCGGGTGTAGCTGGTCGTGAGGCGTGTCCCGGTGGTAGCCTCGAAGATGTCGTAGAGCTTCTCGCGCTCGATCATGGTCCAGAGGACCGAGCTGAAGGCCCCCAGATCCATCGTCATGAGGCCCACGCAGAAGATGTGGTCGGCGATCCGGCTCATCTCGGCCAAGATCGTGCGGATGACCTGCCCGCGGCGTGGCACCTCGATGCCCAGCAGCTCTTCGACCGCCAGGGCGTACCCGATGTTGTTGTTGAGCGGCGAGAGGTAGTTCATCCGATCGGTCACCGTGATGAACTGATTGAACGAGTGGTGTTCTCCGAGCTTCTCGAAGCCGGTGTGAAGGAACCCGATCTCCTGCTCGCAAGCCAAAACCTTCTCACCCGCCAGCTGAAGCTTCACACGCAAAGTGCCGTGCATGGCCGGGTGGGAAGGGCCCACGTTGACCGAGACCACGTTCTCGGCCAGCTCTGAAACCTCGGTGTCGTAGCTATACATGTGACCCTGAGCGCCAGGTGCAGGCTAGCCGGTGAAGGCGCGATAGACCTCGAAGTCGGCGCGCTCGCCTTTGCCCCGCAGCGGGTAGCCTTTGCGCAGCGGGTGGTCGCGATAGCCGTCTGGCAGCAGGATTCGCTTCAAGTTCGGGTGGCCCTCGAACACGATGCCGAAGAAGTCGAATACCTCACGCTCTGCCCAGTCGGCCCCGGCGAAGAGCGGAACCGCCGTGGCAAGACGAGGAGCGCTGTCCGCCACGAACGCGCGGACCTTCACCCGAGCGCCCGTCTCAGGGCAGAGCAAGATGTAGATCACACCGAAACGCGCCGGTTGCGCCTCGGGGTACTTCGCATAGTCGACCGCGGTCAGGTCGACGAGGCACGTGCAGCCAAGGTCGTTGCGCAGGAACGCGAGCAGCGATGGGGCCACCTCGGCGGTGACGTCGAAGCCCTGCTGAAGGCCCTCTTGATACCCCCGAAGCAGCCGCCCTTCGAACTGCGCTTGCACCCGCTGCGCGATGGGCGGTCCGGTCGTCGGGTCGAAAACGATGAGCGCGTTCCCCATGTCAAACCTGCTGCGCTTTTTCGGTGTAGGCCTGGGTCGAGGCCTTGCCCTCGCGGGCTTTTTCCTGAACGACCATCAAGGCCTCGATGAACGCTTCGGGGCGAGGCGGGCAGCCAGGGATGTAGGCATCCACGGGAAGAAACTGGTCGATTCCCTGGATGAGCGCGTAGGTGTCGAATACGCCTCCGCTCGAGGCGCAGGCGCCCATCGAGATGCACCACTTCGGCTCCGGCATCTGCTCCCAAATCCGCATGAGCACGGGCATCATCTTCAAGGAGATTCGCCCCGAGACGATGAGCAGGTCACTCTGGCGGGGCGAAAACTTGAGCACCTCGGAGCCGAAGCGGGAGGCGTCGTATTTCGACATCAATGCCGCCATCATCTCGATGGCACAACAGGCCACGCCGAAAGGCATGGGCCACATGCTGTTCGAGCGCGCCCAGTTGATGGCGCTCTCGAGCGTCGTCGTGGTGATATCGAAAGGCTTCTCTACTGCCATTCTAGCGCTCCGGTCTTGATGACGTAGTACAGCCCCAACGCCAACAATCCCAGGAACACCAGCACGAGGGGCAAGGCCCCGCTGCCAATCAGACCTTTGAAACCAAACGCCCACGGAAGCAGGAAGATGGTCTCAACGTCGAACAGAATGAAGAGCAGCGCGAAGGTGTAGAACTTGATGGCGACGGGTTTGTGAGGTGTATCCACCTGTTCGAGGCCACACTCGTAAGGCTCGAACTTTTGGCGGCTCCGCACACGCGGCCCTACGGCCGAAGCAAAAGCGAGCACACCCGCTCCCAACGCAAACGCTACGAGAGCGAAAAGAGCGAGGGAGATGTATTGGGTGAGCATCACAGGGGGGCTGCGGTGGGGAACGTAGGTGACACGTGCGCGGTTTGCAAGGTCCGTATTCGGCTCTTTGTCTTCGGCGGGCGGCGTCGGTTCTGAAGGACCGCCGGTCGGAACAGACTGGTCAGGATGGCAAATCCGGGCCATTTGATGCCGGTCGTCGGAAGTCCGCGCCCCAGGTGTGGGGCGAACGCGACCACCGGTCGTCGGCGCCTTTCGTTCACGATCCGTTGCGCCCGTGTCACGAACCTCGGCGTAGACACGCCCGAACGGGGGCTTCCGAGGGAATTTCGCGGGACGGCAGCGGGCGGCCCCCCCGGGCGCCCTGTGCTACGGTGGTCAGCCGGAGTGAGGCCTCGGGCCCCTTCGGCGAAGCGGGCTCGGGGGCGGCGCAACGTCCCGAACCAGCCACCCACATGGATAAGATCGTCATCAGGGGCGCGCGCACCCACAACCTCAAGGACGTCCACCTCGAGATCCCGCGCAACAAGTTCGTCGTGATCACGGGGCTCTCGGGGTCCGGGAAGTCCTCGCTGGCCTTCGACACGATCTTCGCGGAAGGCCAGCGCCGCTACGTCGAGTCACTTTCGGCCTACGCACGCCAGTTTTTGGACCAGATGGACAAGCCCGATGTCGACAGCATCGAAGGGCTCTCCCCGGCCATCGCAATCGAGCAAAAGACCGTGCCTCGCAACCCGCGCTCCAGCGTGGGCACCATCACCGAGATCTACGACCACCTCCGCCTGTTGTGGGCGCGGGTGGGCCACGTGTTTTGTTGGAGCTGCGGCGCGCGCATCCAATCTTTCAGCGTCCAGCAAATGGTCGACCAGGTGTTGGCCCTGAAGCCTGGCACCCGCTTTTCGGTGCTGGCGCCGATGGTGCGCGCGCAGCGCGGCGACTTTACCAAGGAGCTGGCTCGTCTCGCCCACGAAGGGTTCGTCCGCGCAGACGTCGACGGCGAGCTGGTGGAATTGAGTGAGCCGCCCGCACTCGACCCGGACACGACGCATACCATCGAGGTCTACGTGGATAGGCTGGTCCTCAAGGACGGGATCCGGCAGCGGCTCGCGGACTCCATCGAGCTGGCCGCGAAGCTGTCGGGGGGACTCGTCAGGATCGCCCCCCTCGAGGGCGAAGACCTGCTGTTCAGCGAAACCTGCGTCTGTCCGACGTGCAGCGTCTCTTACCCGCCTCTGTCGCCGAAGCTCTTTTCCTTCAACAGCCCCGTGGGGGCGTGCCCCGCTTGTGACGGGCTGGGCGCCAAGCTCTTCTTCGACCCCGAGCTCATCGTCCGCGACCCCGAGCTGTCGCTGCGCGAAGGTGTCATCGAAGCCTGGGAGCGCCGCAACGCCCCCTTTTACCAGCAGGTGCTTGCAGCCTTGTCTGAACACCAGGGTTTCGACCTGGACACGCCGTGGAAGAAGCTCTCGGCAAAAGTGAGAAAGCTCATCCTCGAAGGGTCAGGCTCCAAGGAGATCCCGATCTCCATCGAGCGCAACGGCCGAAGCCAATCGTTCACGCGACCGTTCGAGGGGGTTCTGCCCAACCTCCAGCGCCGCTTCGAGGACCACGTCAAGCGCCAGCGGGACCAGGGCCGCGCGGGCGAGGAAGACTTCGAGGCGGTCTTCGACGAATTCCACCGCTACATGCGCGAAGCGCGCTGCGAGACCTGCGAGGGAACACGCCTGCGCACGGAGGCCCGCCACGTCAAGGTGGGTGACAAAGCACTCACCGAGGTCACGGGCATGACGGTGAAGGAGGCGCTCGCGTTCTTCGAGACGCTGGAGCTGCCCCGCAAAGAGCGGCTCATCGCGGACCGCTTGCTGAGGGAGATCGCCAGCCGCTTGCGCTTCCTGGCCGCCGTGGGCGTCGATTACCTGTCCCTCGACCGCAGCGCCGCTTCGCTGTCGGGAGGCGAGGCGCAGCGCATTCGTCTGGCCACGCAGATCGGCAGCGGGCTCGTGGGGGTGCTCTACATCCTCGACGAGCCCTCGATCGGCCTTCACCCGCGGGACAACGCCCGCCTGCTCGAGACCCTCTTTCGCCTGAGAGATCTGGGTAACTCGGTGCTGGTCGTCGAGCACGACGAGGAGACGATCCGGAAGGCCGACTGGGTGATCGACATGGGTCCGCGCGCCGGCGAACTCGGTGGGCGCGTGGTGGCCGCAGGCCCTCCCGACGTGGTTGCGGCGAACGAAGCCTCCCTCACCGGGGACTTCCTCTCTTTACGCAAGTTCATCCCGGTTCCCAAGCGCCGCCGAACGACCAAGGGGAAGCATCTGACGTTGTCCGGCGCTCGTGCGCACAACTTGAAGAACGTCACGGTGAAGATCCCCCTTGGGACCTTCGTGTGTGTGACGGGGGTTTCGGGCTCGGGCAAGAGCAGCCTCATCGTGGACACCTTGCTGCCCGCACTCAAGGCAGCGCTTCACCGCAGCAAGCCACCGCACGCCCCCTACGACGAACTCGACGGCCTCACCCACGTCGATAGCGTCATCGACATCGACCAAAGCCCCATCGGACGCACGCCGCGCTCGAACCCAGCAACCTACACGGGCCTCTTTGGGTTCATTCGTGAGCTCTTCGCGGAGCTACCCGAATCGAAGGCCCGCGGCTACAAGTCAGGCCGCTACTCCTTCAACGTGAAAGGCGGCCGGTGCGAGACCTGCCAGGGGGACGGCATCATCCGCATCGAGATGCACTTTCTTCCGGACGTGTACGTGCAGTGCGACGCCTGCCAGGGCCGTCGCTACAACCGCGAGACGCTCGAGATCAAGTACCGCAACGCTTCGGTCGCCGACGTGCTCGACATGACGGTGGACCAGGCCCACGGCTTCCTCGAGAACATCCCCAAGTTACGGCCGAAGCTCGAGACCTTACGCGAGGTGGGCCTGGGCTACGTGAAGCTAGGGCAAGCGGGGAACACGCTTTCGGGGGGCGAAGCGCAACGAATGAAGTTGGCCAAGGAGCTGGCCAAGAAGTCCACGGGGCAAACGGTGTACGTCCTTGACGAGCCCACGACGGGCCTGCACTTGGCGGACATCGACCAACTGCTTGGCGTGCTGCAGCGTCTCGTGGACGCAGGCAATACGGTCATCGTCATCGAACACGACCTCGACGTCATCAAGACGGCAGACTGGGTCATCGACCTTGGCCCCGAGGGAGGCCCTGGCGGCGGCCAGGTGGTCGCGGAGGGTCCACCCGAGGACGTGGCCAAGGTCGCAGCGAGCCACACGGGACGGTTCTTGCGCAAGGTTCTTTGACGCAAAGAGACGCGTCTCCTCGCGAACCGCGGTGTAACGGTTTTCGTTCTCGCGGGACCTAGAACTAACGAACGACAGTACCCTCACGAGCCCGCCGACGTGCCTCCCCGCGAGTCCCTTGGCATAGTTGTCCAGGCTTGTTCACGCGCGCCCGGACGCAACGCCTTACCTCCGAACTGCTCATGCCCACTTCCCTCACCAACCGCCTGTCACATCTTCTTTTTCTCGGGCTGATTGTAGCCTTGGCCCCCGCGCGCGCGCAGGGAGCGCCTCCAAAGTCGCCTCACGCGCGGGTCACGCTGTTGGCCGATCGAGCGGCCGCGAGTCCCACTGGCACGCTCGAGCTGGGCCTGCTCTTCGATCTCGACCCAGATTGGCATATCTACTGGAAAAACCCGGGCGATTCGGGCCAGGCCCCGAAGGTCACCTGGAAGGTGCCCGCCGGTTTCGCGGTGAGCACGCTGGACTGGCCCGTGCCTCAACGGATCGCCTCCGGACCGCTCATGAACTACGGCTACGGCCATCAGGCCCTCTTTCGCGCGACGCTGCACGCGCTTCCTGGCGAAGCGGAGGCCTCCAAGACCCTCGACGTCGCCGCCAACGTGCGCTTCTTGATTTGCCGTGAGGACTGCATCCCCGGCGAGGCCGACGTGGCCCTGAGCCTTCCCGTGGTGCCCGCAGGTGCCGATGCGCCCCCTTCCCCGTCCGCGCCTCTGTTTGCGCAGGCGCAAGCCGCAGCGCCCTCTTCGCTCGGCCCCGTGCAGGTCTCCGACCAGGGCACACACGTGGCGCTCGCCTTCACGCGCCCAGAAGGGGTTCCCGCGGGAACGGCTTTCGTCCTCGTGCCGGAGACCCCGCTCGTGATCGCCAACGCGGTTCCGCAAGCCCAGGAAGACAGTGGGGATACGGTTCGTGTGCTGGCCGAGAAGTCCGATCCGGCCACGCCTGTCCTGGCCTTGTCGGGCCTGCTCTTGGCTGAAACTACCCCCGCGCGGGTTTATGCGTTCGAAGGGCAGCTCATCCCGTCAGGGGCCGCCCCCGCTGCGAAACCCGTCAAGATCGGCAGCTCCGTGCCCGCCCAGCCCCCCCGGGAAGAGGAAGGCGGCACCACGCTGTGGGTGGCCCTGGGTCTTGCGTTTTTGGGGGGCATGTTGCTGAACCTGATGCCCTGCGTATTCCCGGTTTTGTCACTCAAGATCCTGGGCTTCGTCTCCCACGCCCACGATCCCAAAGAGGCACGCCGGCACGGCTGGGCTTACACCGCGGGGGTGTTCGCTTCGTTTTGGGCCTTGGCGTTGGTGCTGGTGGTGGTGCGGGCGGGCAGTCACAAGCTGGGCTGGGGGTTTCAGCTGCAGTCTCCGGCCTTCGTTGCACTCTTGGCAGGGCTGATGGTGCTCGTGGGGTTGAACCTGCTCGGCACCTTCGAGGTGGGCCTTTCCCTGACGCGGCTCGGGCAGACGGGCGGGCGCAAGGGCGGCCTGGCCGGCTCTTTCAACACAGGCATTTTGGCCACCGCGGTGGCGACGCCCTGCACGGCGCCGTTCATGGGCACGGCGCTCGGCTTTGCGCTCACCCGCCCGGCCTTCGAGTCATTCGCGGTGTTCACCGCCCTGGCCGGGGGCATGGCTTTGCCCTACGTGTGGCTCAGTCATGCGCCCGGCGTGCTCAAGCGTCTTCCGCGACCGGGCAAGTGGATGGAGCTTCTGCGCCAGCTCCTCGCATTTCCCATCCTGGCCACCGTCATTTGGCTCCTGGCCGTGTTCAACCAACTCACGGGCCCCTTGGCGGTCTTCGAGCTCTTGGGGGCCCTGCTCGTTCTGGGTCTGGCGGGGTGGATCTACGGCGCGTTTCAACGCAGCAGCGGCCGTCCCCCCCTGGCCATGGCCCTCGCCGTGCTGACCCTGCTTGCAGGGGGCTGGCTGGGCGTTCGCGCGGCGGACAGCCCGGCGCCGTCGAGCGCAGGCACAACGTTGGCCGACGAGTTTTGGCAGCCCTGGTCTCCCCAGAAAGTGGCTGAGCTGCGTCAGCAGGGCCGCGCCGTGTTCGTGAACTTCACGGCCGCGTGGTGCATCTCGTGTAAGGCCAACGAACTGCTCGTTTTTTCGACGCCCGAAGTGCGCCAGGCCTTCGCCGCGCACGATGTGGTGGCGCTCAAAGCCGACTGGACGAACCGCGACGAGGTCATCGCGCAAGAGCTCGAGACCCACGGCCGCGCTGGCGTTCCGCTTTACCTGTTTTACCCACCCGCCAAGGAAGGGACTCCCACCACCTTGCCCTCCGTGCTCACGAAGGGGCTGGTGCTCGACGCGCTCGCCACCGCCACCCCGTAAGGCAGCGATCCCCCTGCCCAGCGCGTGCGTTTTGCGCCATGATGACGGCCATGCCGTTTTTGCGGGCGTGGCCCTTGTTGTTCGTGGCGGCCCTCGGCGCCTGTGATGGCGAGGACGCGTCGGTGCTCACGCCCGACGCGGACACCGGTGCAGGCCCAACCTTTGCGGGCCCGGCGCCCGCGCTTGCGGCCTCCCCGGGATTCGGGGCGCCCCCCCGCCTCGCCTTCCGCGTGTTGGCCGGGCGTGGGAACGGCGCCGTCGTCGATCCCGATGCGATGCTGGCGGCCCTCCGCAACGCTGAAGCCGTGTGCCTCGGCGAGACTCACGAAAGTTTCGCCGTCCAGTCGATGCAGCTTCTGGTCGCCGACCGCCTGCGCGCTGCCGCACCCGATGCCGACCTGGCCCTGGGCTTCGAGATGTTCCAGCGCCCCTTTCAAGACGCCCTCGACGACTTCTCCTCGGGGCGCATCGACCAGGGCACGTTGCGTACGCGTTCCGAGTACGACACGCGCTGGGGCTGGTCGTGGGAAAACTACGCGCCCCTCGTGCAGCACGGCCGCGACCACGGACATCCCTTGCGCGCGCTCAGCGCCGCACGAGAGCTCACCGCGCGGGTGTCGCAGGTGGGTGTGAGTGGGCTGAGTGCCGAAGAGCAAGCTCAGATGCCGGAGCTCGACCTTGGCGATCAAGCCCACCGGGCCTGGTTTCGCAACATCATCCAGGCCGTTCATCCCGAACTCACCGAAGCCGGCTTCGAGCGCTTCTACACGACACAGGTCATTTGGGACGAGTCCATGGCCGAAGGCAGTGCCTCCTGGCAAAAGGCAGCGCCGGGCCGGCGCGTGCTGATCTTCGCCGGCCGCTATCACTGCGTGGACATGGCGATCCCCAACCGTCTCAAGCGTCGAGGCCTGAGCCGCGTGATGGGTTTGCAGATCGTCGAGGACGACCCCGCCGAGGTGGCGCAGGCCCTTGCCCTTGATCCTGCCGACTTCATCGTGCCCGTGACGCTGACCCCCTGAGCGCTTACCAAGCCTGCCGTTCCTTGGTATGTTGCTGGCCGGGTCATGAGCAAACTTCTCGAACGGATCAAGTCTCGTCAGGCAAACGTGGTGGTGGTGGGGGCCGGTTACGTCGGGCTCCCGCTGGCGGTGGAGGTGGCCCAGTCGGGTTTCCCCACGGTGACGTACGACAAGTCGACGGGCAAGGTGGAGGCTGTCAACCGGGGCGAATCCTACATCGGGGACGTGCCCTCGAAGGTGCTCGCTCCCCTCGTCAAGGAAGGCCGCCTGCAGGCATCGGCAGATCCCGATGTGCTGAAGACGGCAGATGCGATCATCATTTGCGTACCCACGCCGCTCAACAAAACGAAGGATCCCGATAACTCCTTCATCCTCGACGCCGCCGACATGATCGCCTCGCGCATGCGGCCCGGGCAGCTCATCGTCCTCGAGAGCACCACCTTCCCCGGATTCACCCGGGAAGTGTTGGTGCCGAAGCTCTCCTCGAGCGGGCTCGAGGCGGGGCGCGATTACTTCGTCGCGTTCTCACCCGAACGCGTCGACCCCGGCAACCCGAAGTTCCACACCAAGAACACCCCGAAGGTGATCGGTGCCGACAGCGAAGAGGGGCTGGCGGCGGCCACCGCGCTCTACGCCAGCTTCATCGATACGTTGGTACCCGTCTCGAACACCGATACGGCCGAGATGGTGAAGCTTCTCGAGAACACCTTTCGGGCCGTGAACATCGGCCTCGTCAATGAGGTGGCGATCATGTGCCAGCACCTCGGGCTCAATACCTGGGAAGTCATCGAAGCGGCTGCCACGAAGCCCTTCGGCTTCATGCCTTTTTTCCCGGGGCCGGGACTTGGGGGGCACTGCATCCCGATCGATCCCCTGTACCTGTCCTGGAAGCTGAAGACGCTCAAGTACCAGGCCCGCTTCATCGAGCTGGCCGACAACATCAACTCGGGCATGCCGGGCTTCGTCGTGTCTCGAGTCACCGATGCCTTAAACGACCGCAACAAATCGGTGCGAGGCTCGAAGGTGTTGGTCAGCGGCGTTTCCTACAAGCGCGACATCGACGACGTGCGGGAATCGCCCGCCATCGACATCATCGAGCTGCTCCGCAAGCGCGGCGCCGAGGTGTCCTACTACGATCCGCACGTCGCAGCGGTGAACGCCGAGACCACGCACGGCGCACTTGCGCAGGAAGTTCCGGCGGCGGCCCTCCAGGATGCCGGCTCCTTCGATTGCGTTCTCATCACCACCGATCACCGTGCCGTCGACTACGCACAACTCGTGGCGAACGCGCAGCTGGTGGTCGACACGCGCAACGCCACCAAGGCGCTCCGGCAGGAACACGGCCACAAGATCGTGTCCCTGTAACCGATGGGCGCCATGGTCATGGAAACCATCCCCTACGGGGGGTGGAAGAGGGCGCTTCGTCTTGGCAATGGGGTTGTGGAACTTCTTGCGACCCTGGAGGTGGGTCCTCGCATTCTCCGCTTCGGTTTCGTGGGCGGGGCCAACGTGCTCAAGGAGATCCCCGAGGAGCTCGGGGGCCAAGGTGAAGCGCAGTTCATGATGCGCGGGGGGCACCGCCTGTGGACCTCGCCGGAAGATCCCGCGCGCACCTTCGCGCCCGATAACGGCCCCGTCGATGAGGAGAGGCTGGCAGGCTCGGTGGCGCTCACCACACCGGCCGACCCTGACACCGGGCTCGAACGCACCATGCGCCTCGTTCTCGACGAGACGAAGCCCCGCCTGACGATCGAGCACGTGATCAGGAACCGCTCGGCGCACAGCCACACTCTCGCCCCCTGGGCCCTCACCGTCCTGGCCCCAGGAGGCACCGCGGTTTTCCCCCTGCCCGCCTACGCGCCTCATCCGGGCAATGCGGGAAAAAGCGCCACGGACTTTGCTCCCCAGCTGTCGCTCGCGCTGTGGCCATATTTTCGGTTCACCGATCGACGCTTCACTTTCGGCGATCGCTTCGTGCGCATCCAACAGGATCCGCGCGCCCGGGGCCCAGCCAAGATCGGCGCCGGGCTACGCGAGGCCTGGGCCGCGTACCAACTCGCAGACCTCGTCTTCATCAAGCGATTCCCCTTCGATGAGGGGCGTGTTTACCCCGATGGCAACTGCAACTTCGAGAGTTATACCGATGCGGGCATCCTCGAGCTCGAATCACTGGGTGCGCTGAGCAAGCTCGAGCCTGGAGATGAGGTGCTTCATACGGAGACCTGGTCACTTCACGAGCGCCCAGCGGGCTTCGACGTGACTTCCGCGAGCGAGGACCTCCTCGCAGCAACCTTCGCGCCGTGGCTGGGCAACTCGTAGGGGTGACACCCACCCAATCGTTACACGCCTTGCACTCTTTTCGGCCGTTTCAAGTGATTTTTTGCTTCCGTTTCTGGGGAATCAGCTAAAGTGGCCTCCGTTTTCCCGCAGAAAAGGAGTGTTTGATGGCCGCCACAAAAGGTCCGCTTTCCAAGTCCGCCCTGATCCAGACGATCGCCGACAAGACCGAGCTCGCCCGTAAAGATGTCAAAGGCATCCTCGAGACGCTCGGCGCCTTGGGGCAGCAAGAGCTCAAGAAGAACGGTTTGTTCGTCGTACCCGGGCTGGTGCGCATGCTCGTACAGAAGAAGCCGGCCACCAAGGCACGCAAGGGCGTCAACCCCTTTACGGGCGAGCCTGCCGTGTTCAAGGCCAAGCCTGCACGCAAGGTGATCAAGGCCCGGCCCGTGAAGGCCGCCAAGGACGCCGTCGGCTGAACCGTCATGCGCCCCGTGGGGCAACACTTCAGTAAGGGCCACCGGGGACTTCCGTGTGGCCCTTTGTGTTTGTGCGCGCGCTTTGCAATGCTGTGCTCGATGAGTTTTCTCTCGCCAGGTCGATGACGTGCCCGACGACGCGTTCATCAGCTGCCAGGAGCTTCAGAAGCGCTTTGGCGACATCGTCGCTGTGGCCAGCGTCTCGTTCAGGGTGCGCGCTGGGGAGATCTACGGCTTGCTCGGCCCGAACGGGGCTGGCAAGACCACCACCTTGCGTGTGCTGGCGGGCCTGCTCACGCCGAGCGGAGGCCAGGCCCTCGTTGCAGGTGTGGACGTGGCACGAGACCCGGACGGCGCCAAGCGACGTCTCGGCTTTCTCAGCGGAGGCGCCGGCCTCTACGGACGTCTGACGGCACGCGAGATCCTCAGCTACACGGGGCGCATCTACGACATGTCCCGCCCCCGCATCGCCGCGCGCATAGCGGAACTCACGACCACACTCGATCTCGCAGCCTTCCTCGATCAGCGCGCCGAGACCTTGTCGACAGGCCAAAAGCAGCGGGTGTCGCTCGCCCGGGCGGTGTTTCACGATCCGCCGGTGCTCATCCTCGATGAACCCACCTCGGGTCTCGACGTGCTCGCCAGCCAGGGTCTGCGGACCTTCGTGCTCGATGAGAAGACGCGCGGCAAGGCGATTGTGATGTCCACGCACTACCTGGCAGAAGCCGAGCTCATCTGCGATCGCGTCGGCTTCGTGCACGCGGGCCGTATCGTGAAGGAGGGCACACCCGCCGCTTTGCGCGCGGAAACCCACTCTGCGAGCCTTGAACAAGCGTTCTTGTCGGTGGTCCTGGGGGAACGGGCGGCCGGGCTCGCCGCCCCCGTGGAGGCCCCATGAGCCCCATGAGGCGAAGGCTCAACCACATCGCGCTCGTCTTCGGCAAGGAACTCAAGGAAACGCTGCGGGATCGTCGCACCCTCGCCGTGATGGTGCTGTTTCCCCTGGTGGTCTACCCCTTGCTTTCATTATTGATCGGGCAGGTGGTCACAGACCGAGAAGCACGCTACGAGGACAAACCGCTGCGCGTGGCGGTGAGCCCGGAGGCCACCGTGCGCGCCCTCCTCGCCGCGGGGGAGCGTGACGGGCAGTTCAAGCTCGCATGGGTCGAAGGAGCTGGCCCCACAGACGTCGGCACACAAAAGCTCGACCTCTACATCGAAGAGACGACCCCCAAGAAGGCTCCGCCGTCTCCGATCCGCCTCGTCTTCGATAGCAGCCGCGAAGAATCCATCCGCGCGGAGCAGCGGATCTCCACACACCTCGGCAAGCAGCTGGTGCCGGGAAGCGCCTATGCCTTCGACGTCGGAAGTCACGATGTAGGAACCCCTGCGGCCAAGGGCGGCTACCTCCTTTCGAAGGTCGTGCCCCTGCTCGTGGCGCTGATGGTGATCTTGGGCGCGTTTTACCCCGCCATCGATACCACCGCGGGAGAAAGAGAGAGAGGCACGCTCGAAACGACGCTGGTCGCGCCGATCGCGCGCACGGATCTGCTGACCGGAAAGGTCTTGGCGGTCGCCACGCTGGCGCTGGTCACGGGGCTTGCCAATCTGGGATCTCTGTCGGCCACCTTCGTTCAGCTGGCGCGAACCGCCGACGCGGACGGCCTGCCCCTCCCGTGGGGCCGCCTGGCCGCAACCGCGCTCATCTTGCCGCCGGCAGCCATCATGTTCGCCGCCATCATGGTGATGGCTGCCACCGCAGCCAAGAGCTTCAAGGAAGCCCAGAACTATCTGACACCGATTTACTTCTTGTTTTTTGCTCCCGCCGTGGCCGCAAGCCTGGGCGAGTTTCCGCTGACGCTCGGTGCGGCCCTGGTCCCTGGGCTAAACCTCACCTTGCTGTCGCGCGACCTCATCTTGGGGGAGGCGGGGTTTTCTCAAATGGCCGTGTTCCTCGCCTCCAGCCTGGCCGTGACCGCCCTGGCGCTGTCGGTGGCCAGCCGGCTCTTTGATTCGGAGCGTCTCCTGGCCGTGGACACGCGAAAGAAACGGACGCGCGGCCGCGCCGCAGGCGCCCTGCCCCGCGCAGGGCAGCCCGAGGCCCGTCCTTTGGACGCAGCGGACGGCGCGGTGGGCTTCGCCCTCGCGGTGATCGTGTTTTGGCTGCTCGCTCCGTTCAGCCAACGCCACATGTTGGCAGGCACCCTCGTGTCGCAATGGGTGGGCATGGCCGGTCTGGCGTTGGCCTATGTCCGCGTGCGAGGGCTGCCGCTCGCGCCCTCGCTCGCGCTTTCGTGGCCCTCACGCGTCCATGTTCTGGCGGCGTTGGCCCTGGGAGCTGGGGCGTGGATGGTGGTGGGCGTGTTGACCCAGTGGCTGCTGCCCCCGAGCCCTGAGGTCGTGCGCGCGCTGCGGACGATGCTGCAGACCTTCCCCGCGCCTGTCGCGCTGCTGCTGTTTGCACTCACCCCTGCCCTCTGCGAAGAGCTCCTGTTTCGGGGCCTGCTTCTTCAGGCGTTCCTGCGGCGCTTCCCCCCGGGACTTGCCATCCTGCTCGTGAGCCTGCTCTTCGGCCTCTTTCACTTCAGCCTCGACCGCCTCCTGCCCACGGCCGTTTTAGGCCTGCTGCTGGGGCTTGCCACGTGGCGTACGGGTTCGCTGTTGCCTGCCATGCTCATCCATGGCCTGAACAACGGGATCCTCGTGGCCCTGGCCGTAAGCGGTCAAGACCAGGCCCTGGACGACGTGAAGGGAGGGGGAGCCGCCCTCGTGCTGCTGGGCACCCTGACCAGTTTGGCTATTGGTCTTTGGCTCCTGTGGCGTCGCCCGGTTGGAGGCAACGCGACGCATATTGTATGACACCTCACAAAACCCGTTGTTTCGCGGACAGACCCGGTGTATGGAAATGTGATGCTGAGCGCGGATCAGAAAAAGGTTTTGGGTCTGTTGCGGAAAGTGCCGCTGCTGGCTGGGCTCGCAAACGAGGTCCTCGAGCGTCTCGCCACCTCCGCGAAGGGTGAGACCTTCAAGGCACGCCAGGTCGTTTACCTGCCCGGCGACCGCTCGTACGGCGTTCACCTCATCGTCGAAGGCCGCGTCAAAGTGTCGAAGGTGACCCGGGACGGCAAAGAACTCACGCTGGCTTACCGAACCTCAGGGGATTTTTTCGGCGAGGCGTGTGTTCTCGACGGCGGCCCCCGGGAAGAGATGGTCGAATCGATGGAGTCCACCGCCACCGTCGAGCTGGTGCGCGAAGAATTCGAGCGCCTCATGCACGACGCCCCCGAGTTCACCCGGCGGCTCACCCTGGCGCTGATGCAGAGGCAGCGCGAACTCGAAGCCAAGGTCGAGCAACTCATTTTCAAGGATGTGGGCTCGAAGCTGGCCGAACTGCTTCTGCGCCTTGGCGATGAACACGGCGTCGCGGGTAAACGAGGCATCACGCTCAGCGTGAAGATCACCCACCAGGAAATGGCCAACCTCATTGGCTCGACTCGAGAAACCGTGTCGCTCACGCTGTCCCAGTTCAAGCGCAAGGGTTACATCGACACCGAAGGCCGTCGCGTGATCCTGGCCGACGTCGAGGCGCTCAAGGCGCTCGCCTGACAAGGCTGCCGCGCGCGGGCCCTGAAGGTGTCCGCCACTTGATCCTCAAGACCGTGGCCGCTCCCTCCGATGGCTTGGACGGAGCGGCTCTTGATGACTCAGGCGGAAAAACGAACTCGCATCATTAGCGTCGGTGGCGGCAAGGGCGGCGTGGGCAAGAGCATCGTGTCGTGCAACCTCGCTGTGGCCTTGGCCCAGCTTGGGCACCGCACGGTGCTGGCAGACCTCGATCTGGGCGCCGCCAACCAGCACCTGTTGCTCGGCATCGATCGCCCCCTGCCCGGCATCGAGGCGCTGCTCTCGCGCGGCCACGAGGACGTGCGCGCAAGCCTCACGCCCACGCAGGTGCCGAACCTGAGTTTGCTCGCGGGCACGGGGGCCGTGATGGGTGCGGCAAACATCGGCCACAACCAGAAACTGAAGATCATCCGCAAGCTGCGCGCCCTGGACGCGGACGTGGTGATCGTGGATGTGGGCGCGGGCGTGGGCTACAACGTGCTCGACTTCTTCGAGCTCGGCGCGCAGCGGCTCGTCGTGACGACCCCACAGGTCACGGCGATCCACGACGCCTATTCCTTCCTCAAGGGCGCCGTGCTGCGGACGCTTGCCCATCACGCGCAAACCGCACGCGAGCGCCGTGTGCTCAGCGAAGCCGAGAGCAGTGGCGAGGGCGAGAAGGTGATCGATCTGCTCGGAAAGATTCGGGCCCAGGATCCTGTCTGGGCCGAGCGCATCTCTCGGGTGCTCGAACGCTTCGGGGCCTCGCTCGTCGGTAACCAGGTCACGAGCGCGAGCCAAACGGGCGTGTTCCACGCGGTCTCGAAGATGATCCGCGACTACCTGGGCATCTCGGTGCCCATCGTGGGCTGGCTCAAAGACTCGAAGGCCATCGCTGACTCGGTCAACGATCGCGCGCCCCTCATCCTCACCCGGGATGCCGAGTACGGCCGGGCGCTGCGGGCAATGGCGGAGACCTTGCTGGTGGAAGACGTGCCGCTCGAAGAGGATCTGCTCGAAATCGAGTCGGACCTCCTGCTCGAAGACGAGGATCGCGAGCCCGAGACGAACCTCGCCCCCGATGCCCTCCACCTACCCGAAACATCGGAGGGCCCCCGCCTCCCCAAGGCCGCCGCGGCGACGGCCAAGGAGGGCTACTTCGGCAACGGCAAGGTTCGCATCTACCTGCCACCCCGCCGCAAAAAACGCCCGCCGCAAAAGGCCCGGGTCGAAGAAACGGGCCGACGCCGCAGGCGCGTCACCTTGCCCGGCATGCCACCGGAGATGGCACGAGTCGCCGTGGGAGCCCGTAAGCTTCAGAGTTCCTGAGACAGCGGCGCGCCGTCATTCGTCGCGCAGCTGCTGCGCCAGATAGTTCTGTACGCCCAGGCTCTGAATCAACGACTGCTGCACCTCGATCCAGTCGATGTGCTCCTCCTCGCTGACCAGGATCTCTTCGAGCAGGGCGCGGGTGGCATTGTCGCCCTTGGTGCGCGCCAGTTCGATGCCCCGGTTGAGCCGCTCGATGGCGTCGTGCTCGAGCGCCAGATCGGACGCGAACATCTCGGGCACGGTCTCGCCAACGTCGATCTTTCCGAGCCGCTGGAGGTTCGGCAGCCCCTCGAGGAACAGGATGCGCGCGATCACCTTGTCCGCGTGCTTCATCTCGTCGATGGACTCGTGACGCAGGAAATTCCAGAGCTTCTTGTAGCCCCAGTTTTCGCACATGCGCCCATGCAGAAAGTACTGGTTGATGCCCGTGAGCTCACTCGTGAGCACCTCGTTCAACAGATCGATGATCTCGCGGTCGCCCTTCATGTCTGGTTCCTGCTTTTGCTGTGGGTAGAGCCCCTTAGGGGTTCGTCGAACCTACTCCGCTCGGCACGGCGTGGCAACGCCCCGCGGTGGAAGAGGACGAGCTGTTGGCCGACGACGCCATTTGGTCCAGCTGCTCGTGACAGGCCCCGCAGTCGGTTCCTGCCCCACAGGCATCGCCGATCTCGTTGACGGAACGCGCGCCCTGCATGACGGCCAGCCGGACACTTCGGTCAGACACTCCACGACAGATACAGACGATCATGGCTGTAATTGAGAGTGAGTCTCAACTTCGGACAAGTCAAGCAGAGATTCACAACCCAGCGGACTCGGTGGGGATTCCCCCGGAGCTCAGCCCGTCAGCTCGTCGGGCAGCAGGGGCGAAGGACGCCCTGTCATCGTGATCCAGAGCTGGTGCGCCGCACGGGTCATCGCCACGTGCAGAAGGCGCCGGGCCAGGTCGCTGTCCGGGTAGGACTCGTCGTTGACCTCGAGCAGAATGACGACGTCGAACTCGAGGCCCTTCGTCTGGCGCACGTCCGTGACGTCGATGCCCGGAAGAAACGTAAAGTCTTGATGGGCTACCAGCCGAAGGCGGGGCACCTCGGAGCGCTTGAGCACGTCGTAGTACGTACGGGCTTGCTCGGGGTGCCGTGCGACGAGCGCCACTGAAACCGTGGGGTCTTCACGCAGCAGCTCCTTGAGCGCCTGGCCCAGAAAGTCGCTGGCCTCGCCCGCAGAGCCGAAGCTGAACGCCTCCACCGGCGCGCCCGTCCGGGGCGCCAGCGGGCGGTTGTCACCTGCCAGGTGTCCGAGCACGTGCTCGGCCGCCTCCACGATCTGCCGGGTGGAACGATAGCTCACCCGCAGGGGCTCGAGCCTGTCGTGCGGAATGCCGAGGTCGTCGAGCATGTCCGACCAGTTCGAGAACCCGTGGTCCGCGGAGATCGCCTGGGCGGTGTCACCCGCCAACGTGATGGAACGGTCGGAGGTGGTGCTGTCGAGCAACACGGCCAACTCGATGGGCGCGAAGTCTTGCACCTCGTCGATCATCAGGTGCTCGTAGACCACAGGCCCCTGCTGATTGGCCAACGGGCCACGCTGCAGCTGATAGAGGCGCAACAAGAGCGCGTCGTCTTCGGCGTCGAGCGCGTACTCGACCGGCTCGTCCGCGGCCTGGTCGTCGTCGTCTTCACCCGCTTCGTCTCGCCGCTCGGCCCGAGGCGTCGCCGCTTGGTCCAACGCTTCGTGGCGCAGCCGCTCCCGGTCGACGCACCACCTGTGCACGGCGTCGAGCTGGCTTTCGCTGAACACGCCGGGGGCATGCCGCGCGAAGCCCTCGCCCAGGGCACCCCGGTCCGTCAGTAGGCTTGCCCATTCGCCCACCACGTCTCTCGTGCGCCGCCGCAGTGACTTGCCAAGTGCCTCCACGGCAAGACGGTCTGCGGGGGACAACGTGGCGTCTTTCACCCAGCGGCCGAGCGCCGTCACGCGAAGATCCACGGGCCCCACGGCTTTGTCCCACGCCGCGAGCGCGTGAGCACGCGCCGCCCCTCGGTCTTCGAGCTGGCTTTCGATTTCGGCCCGGCACCACGCCGCGAGGCCCGCTTGCCTGTCTTCCAGGACCTTCAAGATGGCCCCGTGACTCTTCAAGCGCACGACGATTGAAGGCGTCGCATCGGTGATCGGTGCCGTGACGCCCGGGAACACTTGATGCCGGATCTTCTCCGCCCAGTCGGCGAAGGTCATCACGGGCACACCGGGCACCTCCAACGAAGGCAACACCCGGGAGACGTAGGTCGCGAGGGCCCGCTGGTAGACCACCACGAGCATCCTCTCCGGACGGAAGCGCCGCGGGTCGGAGAAGGCCAAATAGGCAATGCGGTGTAGACCGATCGTGGTCTTGCCACTTCCCGCCGAGCCCTGGACCACGATGAGACCCGAGCTCGGTCGGCTGATGAGCTCGAACTGGCGCGGATCGATGAGCGCCGCGATGGCCGGCAACAGCTTCTCGAGCCGGCCTTCGTTGCCTGCGGCGCTCAGCCGGCCCCGCTGCGAGGGTGCCGCGTCTTCGGCCCCCTTCACCACGCTGGCCGAGCCATCCCGCTCGACCTGGAGCTTCGCGTGGCGGGCGGGGACTTGCCGCCACTCGCCACTGCGGAAATCGCGCGCGAAGGTGCCGTCCGGCGAGACCACCCGCCGCAAATCGGCGTCGACGATTGTCACGGTGCGACGGGCAAGGATCTCGCCCTCCACCACCCGGTTGCCAAGGCGCTCTTCGTACGAGTCACCCTCTTCGTACCGGTAAAACAAGCGGGACACAGGTGCGTTTCGCCAGTCGACGATCTGCACGCCGCCGCCGGGCTCGACGTAACCGCGCTGGCCGATGAGCACGTCGCGCCGCTTGCCATGTTCTTCGAGGCGCAGGTGCCCAAAATAGGGAGAGCGCCGATCGATGGGGATGTTTTCACCCTTACCGCGCTGCCGCGCCAGCGCTTCGATCCGGTGCATCTGCTCGAGCAACGAGGCCTGATCTTCCGGCTTTGCCTCGGCCAGTGCGTCTCGGAGTTCGATGAGCGCCCCCAGATCGTCGATCTGGTTCTTGGGTTTGCGCCGCTCTTCGTTGGCCTTGTCGATCTTCGACAACACCACCCGCAAGAGCTTGTCCTCCTCGGCCACGACCTCGGGCACGGGAGCGCTGTGGGAAGCGGCCTCGCTGGGGGGCGGCTCGGGGTGGGGCTTTGGCCTGGTCTCTGTGGTCTCCACGGAATGATCCGAATTCGTGCGGTGCGAAATTTGGGAATTGAGCAATTTACCACTCGATGGCCGCCGTGGGGATCTTGTGACAGCCGGGCGCAGGAGTTGTTGGAAAAATTCCAGCAAGGCAGCGAAATGTCTCGATAATTTCTCTACGGGGCCGCCCCTGTGGCCCAAGGGGCGGAGTCCGACCGTCGTTTGACCCCACCGCACCCGTGCGCTTTACTGCCCAGGGTGCGGACGTGCAGGGGAGCTCGAGTCGGGTGGGGACAATCGCGGGCGCCACACGAGCGTGCGCAAGATCGAACCCTCGAGGGGTTCCCGGCGCTGGAGGTGCACCCATGAAGGCGCCGCTTCCCCCCACGGACCGGTGCGGGCGCGCCCGGGTGATGATCCTCGACGTGCAGCCACGACTCGAAGGGGGCCGCTTTCTCGTCAAGAGCATCGTGGGTGAGCCCGTCTGCGTGTCGGCCGACCTGCTGGTCGACGGTCACGACAAGCTGGCGGGCGTGCTGCGCTACCGAAAAACCGAGTCCGCAGGCAACGACGGCACATGGACGGAAGAGCGGCTCGTGCCGGGGGGCCAGGAGACAGACGCCCGGAGCCACCGCGATACGGCCCCGAACGATCGGTGGGAGGGCACGTTCGTACCCGACGCGCCCGGGATCTGGGAGTTTCGTCTCGAGGCCTGGGTGGACGAGTTCGCCAGCTGGCGCTGGGGCCTCACACGCAAGATCGCCGCGGGGCAGAACGTTGCGCTCGCACGCACCGAAGGCGCCCTGCTGCTTTCCCAGGCCGCGGCCCGTGCCGTGGGCCCCGACCGGGCCTTCATCGAGGCCACCGCGACGTCGCTGCGGCAAGGGAGCCACGGCCCCGAAGCGCTCGTGGCGCTGTGCCACGATCCCGTGTTGGTAGGTCACATGCACCGTTACACGGATCGCAGCGCCAGCACGTACAGCGCGCCGCTCGGACTGTGGGTCGATCCGCCCAAAGCGCGGTTTTCCGCCTGGTACGAGCTTTTCCCTCGCTCCTTCGGGGCCGACGGAACTCACGGGACCTTCACGGACGTCGTCGGGCTGCTTCCTTATGTCGCAGACATGGGCTTCGATGTCCTTTACCTGCCCCCCATCCACCCCATCGGGCGCACCCACCGCAAAGGGCCGAACAACACGCTGCACGCGGGGCCAGACGACCCGGGGAGCCCCTGGGCCATTGGGGCCGAAACCGGCGGGCACAAAGAGGTCCACCCCGCGCTCGGCACCGTGGACGATTTCGAAAGCCTCGTCGAGGCGGCCCGCACACTGGGGATCGACGTGGCGATCGACATCGCGTTCCAGGCCTCGCCCGATCACCCCTACGTCGGCGAGCACCCCGAATGGTTTTTGCACCGCCCTGACGGCACGATTCAGCACGCGGAAAACCCGCCCAAGGCGTATCAAGACGTTTATCCCTTTGCCTTGGCCGGCCCCGCATGGCAGCCGCTTTGGCAGGAGTTGCTCGATGTCTTTTTGGTTTGGAGCGCGCGCGGCGTGCGGGTGTTTCGCGTCGACAACCCTCACACGAAGCCGTTGCCATTTTGGCAGTGGTGTCTAGGTGAGATCAAGCAGCGCCACCCCGAGGTCCTGTTCCTTTCCGAGGCGTTCACCCGCCCCAAGCTGATGTATGCGCTCGCGCAGGTGGGGTTCACGCAGTCGTATACGTATTTCACCTGGCGCACGTCCGCCTGGGAGCTACGCACATACATGAACGAGCTCACGAACCCGCCGGTGAGCACTTACTTCCGACCCAACTTCTGGCCGAACACGCCCGACATTCTGCCGGAACATCTGCAGCATGGAGGTCCAGGAACCTTCGCCTCCCGCGTGATCCTCGCCGCCACTCTTGCCGCGAACTACGGCCTCTACGGACCCGCGTACGAGCTCCAGGAACGTTTGGCCCGCCCCGGCTCGGAGGAGTACCTCGACAACGAAAAGTTCCAGCTGAGACGCTGGGATCTCTTCCGCAAGGACAGCCTGAGGCCCCTCATCAAGCGCTTGAACCAGATCCGCCGCGACAACCCCGCGCTTCACCGGAACGAAGGGCTCGTCTTTCACGAGAGCGACAACGAGAGGCTCCTGGCCTACAGCAAGTCGAGCGCAGACGGCGACAACCTGATCTTGACGGTCGTGAACCTCGATGGTCACCACAAACAAGCGGGCTGGATCACCCTCGATGCGCATGCCTTGCGCTTGGCTCCGCATGAGCCCGTTCAGGCCCACGATCTGCTGAGCGACGCCCGGTACCTGTGGCACGGACCACGCGCCTATGTCGAACTCGACCCCGACGCTCTGCCCGCCCAGGTCTTCCGGCTCCGCCGCCGCCTGCGCTCCGAGGCGAGCTTCGAGTATTACCTATGAAACAACTCGCTCCTCGAAAAGACAATCTCTCTGGCCACCTGCGTGCGGCGAAAAACGGCCTCACTCCCAATCCCCTTTGGTACAAGGAGGCCATCATCTACGAGATCCCGATTCGGGCCTTCGCGGATTCGGACGGAGATGGCATCGGCGATCTGAACGGGGTGATCTCGAAGCTGGACTACCTGCAGGACCTGGGGGTCACCGCGCTGTGGCTCCTCCCGTTTTACCCTTCCCCCTTGCGCGACGGCGGCTACGACATCTCGGACTATATGTCCGTGCACCCGATGTACGGGACCCTGGCCGACTTCAAACGCCTGCTTCGTGAGGCGCACGCGCGCGGCATTCGCATCATCACCGAGCTGGTGATTAACCACACATCGAAGGACCATCCCTGGTTCCAGCGCAGCCGCATGAGCCCACCGGGCAGCAAGTGGCGCAACTTCTACGTGTGGAGCGAAGATCCCAGCCGGTACGGCGAGACACGGATCATCTTCAAGGACTTCGAAACGTCGAACTGGACGTGGGACGCCGAAGCCAAGGCCTACTACTGGCACAGGTTCTACTCACACCAGCCAGACCTGAACTTCGACAACCCCGAGGTCCACAAGGCCGTGCTCAAGGCACTCGACTTTTGGCTGGAGCTGGGCGTCGATGGACTCCGGCTCGACGCCATCCCTTATCTCTACGAGCGAGACCAGACCCACTGCGAGAACCTGCCAGAGACGCATGCGTTCCTGAAGAAGCTGCGGGCTCACGTCGACGCACGTTTTTACGACCGCATGCTCCTGGCCGAGGCCAACCAGTGGCCCGAGGACGCCGCTGCCTACTTCGGCGCCGGCGACGAGTGCCACATGAACTTCCACTTCCCCCTGATGCCGCGCATGTTCATGGCGGTGCAGATGGAGGACCGCTTCCCGATCGTCGACATCCTCAACCAAACGCCTCCCATCCCGGAGGGTTGCCAGTGGGCCACCTTCTTGCGCAACCACGACGAGCTCACGCTCGAGATGGTGACCGATGAAGACCGCGACTACATGTACAAGGTCTACGCGGAGGATCCCACGGCGCGGTTGAACCTGGGCATTCGCCGTCGGCTCGCACCCTTGCTCAAGACGCGGCCGCAGATCGAGCTGATGAACGCTCTTTTGTTCTCGCTGCCCGGAACGCCCGTCCTCTACTACGGCGACGAGATCGGCATGGGCGACAACATCTACCTCGGCGACCGCGACGGGGTACGCACCCCCATGCAGTGGAGCGCCGACCGCAACGCGGGCTTTTCGTCGGCCAATCCCCAGAAGCTGTTCCTGCCGGTGGTCACCGACCCGGAGTACAGCTACGCCGCAGTCAACGTACAGACCCAGCAGGCGAACCCCTCGTCGCTCTTGTGGTGGATGAAGCGGCTCATCGGTCTGCGCAAACAGTACCCGGCGCTGTCCTCGGGTTCGCTCGAATTCTTGCACCCCGACAACGCCAAGATGCTGGCGTTCCTGCGTGAACGCGACGGACAGCGCGTCCTGGTGGTCACCAACCTGTCTCGGCTCTATCAATGGACCGAACTCGACCTCGGACGCTTTTTGGGGCTCGTGCCCGTGGAGATGGCCGGCCGCGTTCGCTTTCCTCCCATCGAAGATCGACCCTACGTGGTGTCGTTGCCTCCTTACGGATTCATTTGGTTCCTGCTCGAAGAGCCCGAACGCCCGGAGCCCCACGAGGAAGTGATTCCCGTGCTCTCGATGCCGGGCAGCTGGCGAGACCTCTTGGGTACGTCGTACCGCAAAGCGCTCGAGCCCGTGCTGGAACGGTACATGGTGGGGCGCCGCTGGTTTCGGGGCAAGGCAAGGGTGCGCGTGTCCACGACACTCTCTGATGTGATTTGGCTCAAGGACGCCCTCGATCACGTCGTGACCTTCGCAACGGCCAAGTACCGCGAGGGAGATCCCGAAACCTACGTTTTGCCGCTCGTTTACCAGGAAGGACCCGCGGCCGCGGCCCTCGCCGAACGGCACCCCCACGCCGTCATCGCGCGGCTCGATCGGGGTTTGGAGGGCGAAGGCGCCCTGCTGCTCGACGCGATGGCCTGCGGCACCGTGCTCGAGCCCCTGCTCAAGCTGTTCTCGCGAGGCACGACACCCGCGGGGGACAGCGGCAGTCTCGTCCCGACGAGTGGCAAGCCTCTCAGGGAAGTGCTCAAGCACGGTCCCCTCACGACCAAAGTGCCCGAGTTCGAGCAAACCAACTCCACCCTGGTCGTGGGCGAAGCGCTGCTCTTCAAGATGTACCGGCAGATCGAGCCCGGCATCAACCCCGAGGCGGAGATTGGGCTGTTCTTGGCTCGCAACGTCGCGCGGGCGCTCGAAGCGGCCGGCAACGGCGAAGACGGGCCCCTGCCCGGGCAGTCGCCGGCGCCCGCGGTGTTGGGCAGCCTGGCCTACCAAACGAAGAAGGGCGAGCCCGCCTCGCTGGTGCTCCTGCAAAAATTCGTGCCAAACGAGGGCGTCGCGTGGGACATGACGTTGACCCGGCTTTCGGCCTTTTTCGATCTCGTGTTGGGCCGTCCCGAAGCGGCGCCCCCGCGGATGCACGCCAAGGGGCGCGTGGCCCAGAGCCTCGAGGAACCCCACCCTCTCATGCAGGAGCTGATCGGCCCTTTTCTGTCCCAAATCCGTCTACTCGGGCGGCGGACAGGCCAACTGCATCGGGCCCTGGTGGGCAGCAAGGCCGAGCCGCACTTCGTTCCCGAGGCCTTTACGACCTTGCACCAACAATCCATCTACCAGCGGGCTCACGTGATGTTGGCGCGCACCTTCGGAAACCTCGAGCGCGCGCAGCGACAGCTGCCAGAGCCAAGCCGCAGCCTTGCAAACAGTGTCCTCGCACTCGAGCCCGAGATCGATCGGCGCCTGCGCAAGGTCACCCGGGACAAGATCGAGGTCGCCCGCATTCGCTGTCACGGCGATCTCCACTTGGGCCAGGTGCTCTACACAGGACAAGACTTCCTCATCATCGACTTCGAGGGAGAGCCCGCACGGCCCCTCAACGAGCGCCGCTACAAACGCTGCCCGTTACGAGACCTCATGGGCCTTCTGCGCTCGTTCGACTACGCCTGCGAGGCCACCTTGCGCTCGGGGCGCTTCCGCGAGGAGGACCGCGAGCGGCTACGGCTATGGGCCACGGCCTGGAAGGAGCAAGTCTCGGCTGCCGTGTTGCACGCGTATCTGCACGAAACGGAGGGCGCTCCCTTCATCCCCCGCAAGGTGTCCGACACGGAGCTGTTGCTCGAGTTCTTCGAGCTCGAGAAGGTGATCTACGAGATTCGCTACGAGATGGACAACCGGCCCGATTGGCTGGATCTGCCCTTGACCGGCATGAAGTCGGTCATGAATCACGAGGGAGCGTGAGCCGATGAACGAATCTGGGTTGGGAGACGTGGACCTGCACCTCTTCGCCGAGGGGACGCACGCGCGGCTCTACGAGACAATGGGCGCACACGTTGCATCCCAGGACGGCCGGCAGGGCACGCGTTTCGCGGTGTGGGCACCGAACGCAGGCCGCGTGGGCGTGGTAGGCGACTTCAACCAATGGAGCAACCCTTACCCGCTCTCGCCGCGCAGCAGCTCCGGAATTTGGGAGGGCTTCGTACCCGGCGTGCACGCGGGCGATCGCTACAAGTTCCGGATCGAGTCGGGCGACGGATCCTACCGCGTGGACAAGGCCGATCCCTTCGCCTTTCACGCAGAGGTGCCGCCAGGAACGGCGTCGGTGGTCACCGCCACGCACTTTGCGTGGCGCGACGGCGACTGGATGAGCCACCGCGGTGAACGACAGAAGCTCACGAGTCCCATGTCCATCTACGAGGTGCACGTGGGATCCTGGATGCGAAGCCCCGATGAAGGCAACCGCCCATCTACTTACCGTGAGCTCGCGCACCGCCTTGTACCGCACGTCCGCGACGCGGGCTTCACCCACATTGAACTCATGCCCATCATGGAGCACCCGTTCTACGGCTCGTGGGGGTATCAAGTGACCGGCTACTTCGCCCCCTCCTCGCGCTACGGGCGGCCTGAGGATCTCATGTATTTGGTCGACGAGTGTCACCGCAACGGCATCGGCGTTGTCCTCGACTGGACACCGGCTCACTTTCCCACGGATGAACACGGCCTCATCTACTTTGATGGCACGCACCTTTTCGAACACGCCGATCCCCGGCAGGGCATGCACGCCGAGTGGGGCAGCGCCGTCTTCAACTACGGACGCAACGAGGTACGAAGCTTCTTGACGTCGAACGCCGTCTACTGGCTCGACAAATTTCATGTCGATGGCCTCCGGGTGGACGCCGTGGCCTCGATGCTTTACCTCGACTACGCCCGCAAGAGCGGCGAATGGATTCCGAATCAGTACGGCGGCAACGAGAACCTCGAGGCGCTTTCGTTTCTACGCCACTGCAACGCCACCGTGTACGCGCTTTATCCCGACGTGCACGTGATCGCCGAAGAGTCCACCGCGTGGCCTTTGGTCTCGCGCCCCATCTACGCCGGAGGCCTGGGCTACGGCCTCAAGTGGGACATGGGTTGGATGCACGACACGCTTGCGTACTTGGCCCACGATCCCATCCACCGCAGTCATCACCATCACGAGCTCACCTTTCGGGCCGTGTACGCCTTCAACGAGAACTTCGTGATGCCGCTCTCCCACGACGAGGTGGTGTATGGCAAGGGGTCGTTGCTGGCCAAGATGCCCGGGGACACGTGGCAGAAGTTTGCCAACCTGCGGCTCCTTTACGCCTACCAGTGGAGCCAACCAGGCAAAAAGCTGCTGTTCATGGGCGGCGAGTTCGCCCAGTGGAACGAGTGGAACCACGAAAGCAGCTTGGACTGGCATCTCCCCGAATCAGGCGCCCCCCATCGGCAAATGCAGCTGCTGGTCGGTGAGCTCAACAAGCTCTACCGAGAAGCCCCGTCGATGCATCTCGGCGACCTCGATGGACGTGGCTTCGCCTGGGTCGACGCCAACGACAGCGCAAACGCGGTGCTCAGCTACCTGCGGCTTGCGCCCGAGGGGGGCAAGCCGATGCTGGTGGTGCTCAACTTCACGCCCACACCGCGCTCGAACTATCGGGTGGGCGTCGACCTCGAGGGCTTCTGGCGCGAGCGCCTGAACACGGACGCCACCGCGTTCGGCGGCAGCGGCGTCGGCAACAACGGCGGCGTTCACGCCAACCCTGTTTCCGCCCACGGCCGGCCGCTCTCCTTGACGCTCACCCTGCCGCCCCTCGGCGCCCTGTTTCTCGAGCCCGCGTGAAGCCTCTGCACGGCGCCGCCTCCGTAAAGCGCCGGCCGGGCCCTAACTCTGGTACACCTGCGGGTCGTGGATCCCCTCGCGCATACCCTGGTTGGTGCCAGCCTGGCGGAAACCGGGCTTCGGCACAAAAGTCTCTACTCCACGGCAACCCTCGTGGTCGCAGCCAACCTGCCCGACATCGACGGGGTCTGCGCCGCGTGGGGGCCCGACGCCAGCCTGGCCCACCGCCGCGGCCTCACACACGGCGTGCTGGCGCTGGTCCTGCTGCCGCTGCTCTTGGCGCTGCTGGTGCACGCCTACGGGCGTTGGGCCCTGCGCCGGCGGGCGGCCCGGGGCCTTCCTCCCCCTGACGCCGTCGTGTCGTTCCCCTGGCTGCTGGCTCTGGCGGCGCTGGGCGTGTGGAGCCATCCGCTGCTCGACTGGATGAACACCTACGGCGTGCGCCTGTTGATGCCCTTCGAGGGGCGCTGGTTTTACGGCGACACGCTCTTCATCATCGATCCTGTGGTGTGGCTGCTGGCGGGAGCTGCGGTCGTGTTCGCGCGCGGCCGCACCAAGCTGGCGGCCGCAGGGTGGCTGCTGCTCTTGCTCGCCGCCACGGTGATTATCGTGGTGCCAAAGCTGGCACCGCCCCTGGCGAAGATGGCGTGGTGCGTGGGGGCAGGCCTGCTCGTGTACCTGCGCATCCGCGGCACCCCCCCGCACCCCCGCGCCACGGCGCTCGTCTGCCTTTCGCTCTTGACCATGTACGTGGGCACCATGGTGGTGGGTACCGCCCGCGCACGCGCCCGGGCCGACGCCTACTTCAGCGCACAGAGCCTCGACGCCACCCAGCTGGTCGTCTCGCCCCTGCCGGCAAGCCCGCTCTTCCGCGAGGTCATCGCGCGGATCGGCAGCACCTATCACTTCGTCCGTGTGCCCGCCTTCGGCTCGGCCTCCCCCGAACCGAGTGGGGAACCCATGCCCGTGGGGGACGAAACGCCCGAGGTGCGGGCTGCGCTGGCGGCGCCAGGCGTACGAGGCATGGTGAACTGGCTGCGTGTGCCCGCCTACCGGCAGGAGCCCATCCCCGGGGGCACCCGCGTGACCCTGCTCGACGCGCGGTATAGCCGCACGAGGGCCGGGGGCATCGGCCGCGCCGAAGTGGACCTCGACCACGCAGGACACGTGATTCGCACGCGCCCCTGACGACAGCGGTCGGGGCATGAGATAGCCTCCCCCGCATGACGAACCGAGCGCGGGCCGCGGCGCGCGTGACGGAGGGCGGCTCGGTTGGCCGCTGCGTCCGCCTCGCCCTGGGTGGGGTTCTGGGCCTGGGACTCTTGGCCTGCGCCTCGGCCGGTCCCCAGCCTGTACCTTCAGGCCCGCCGGCCCCGACCCCTGTGTCCACGCCTGCGAAGTCCGCAGCGGCATCCCCCCTGCGCGAGGAGGGCGTGCCCAGCTTGGAGCCCTGCCTCCGTGAGGTGAACGAGGCCCAGGAGGCCACACGCGCCACACCCGACGAAACAGGCGCGTGGCTCCGGCTGGCCACCGCGCTTCACGAGGCCCGGCGCCTGCAGGAAGCGGCCCGCGCCGCCTGGCGGGCCGTGGAGCTCGAGGCCCGCTTCGAGACCTGGTCGACCCTGGGACGGGTACTCACCGACGGCGACGTGTTCATGGCCAAGGGTGCCGCGGTGGGGGCCTACCAGGCGTACACCATGGCAGCCCGCAACGCGACCGACGCCGGCAAGGCCGCGCGCAACTTCCTCACCCTGGCTTACCGGGATTTCAGCCTGGGCCATGACGATCAGGCCCTCGAGCTCATCGAGGAAGCCGGGCGGCTCGCGCCTTCGGACCCGCTGGTCCCTTTCGACCGCGCCCAGGTGCTGTCCGTTGCGGGTCGGCGCGATGAAGCGCGGGCCGCCGCCGAAAAGGCCCTGACGCTGCTCGACACCCAGACACAGAGTCAGACCCCTGCGGATCCGGCCTTGGCCGGGGTGCAAGCGATCGCCGCCGCGATCCTCGGGGGTGAGCCCGTGGCTCGCCCGGGCTTGATGGTCGCAGGGGAGCTTCTCCCAGAGCGCTTCTGGGCACGGCCCCCCGTGCGCGGGCACTCCCTGGCCCTCGAGATCGACCCGGAGACCGATCGCTTTTTTCCGCTCTTGCCCACCGTGGCCCTGCGCCTCGCCGTGCCCACCACATGGGCGCATGCGATGAAGGCAACCGATAAGGCGATTCATCTGCGCCTGGCCGCGCCCGAGGGCGAGGCCGTGCTGCTCGCCGAGCTCACGGTGTTCCCCTTGCGCAGCGAGCGCTTCGATCTGCGGCACGCGGCGGAGGCCGGGCGGCAGGGCGCGGCAGGCCCCCGCGCCGAGGTCAGTCCCTTGCGGCCGGTGGAACGGGAAAAGGGTCTCGCTTACTGGTTCAGCGCCACCGACGGCACCGTAGATCCCCAGGCGCCCGCCGAGGGCCAACACCGCTACCTCTGGCAGGCCTTCGCCTACGTACGGCCCTTCGTGCTCAGCGCCACCTTTCTCGCGAATCGCCAAGATGCAGGCACCGAGGCCGCCGTCTTGGCCCTGCTGCGCTCGTTCGACGTGTTTGCCCTGGCCACGGCCGCGGGACCCGACCCGGCCGGACCCTGAGCTCAGGGCGGGCAGAAGCCCACGTCGGCGTAGCCGTCGAGCGGCGCACACGAGTTACGTCCGCAGGACAGCGTCCGGTCGCAAAGCGCCACGCAGACCAGCACGTCGTTCAACACGCCCCGACAGACGAGCCCCGGCAGGCAGTCGCTGTGCTGGAAACAGGGACCGTTTTCGTTTTGGCCGAGGTCGCTTTGCCGACAGCCCGCGCCGCCGAGGCCCGTGGGATAGCAGCCCTGCGCCACCGGGCAGTCCTGCAGCAACAGGTCGCAGGCGCGTGCTGCCGGAGCGTCCGGGGCGGAGGAGGCATCGGGCGGCTCCTGCGGTGCGTCTTCGTCGTCATCGGCGCTGGCGTCGGCGGGCGCGGCCGCATCCCGGCGTGGCGCCGCATCGAGCCGCGGCGTGCCGACCGCGCCGTCGATCTCCAGGACCTCCCGGGTGCCGCCGGGTCCACCGCCGTCAGACCCACCACCAAGCCCCGGCGGGCCCAAGGCCTCGTCCCCGCGACAAGACATGCCTGCCATGAACAACGCCAAGCTCACCGCTCCCAGGGGCCAGGCACCGCGACGCCACATCCAGGACAACACGTTCTCGAAAGTGTAAGCCAAACCGAAAGGCGCGTCTTTGCCGGCCGCGTAAGTCCGGGTTTGTATACTGCGCGCCCCATGTCCACGACGTCCACGCCGAGCTCGCCCCCCCGCAAGAAAGCCCCCTACCAGCCGACCGCCGCCGACGTGCGCCTGCCAAGCCTCGAAGAGGAGGTCCTGGCGTTCTGGGACGATGCGAAAATCTTCGAGCGCTCGGTCGAGGGCACCGCCCTTCGCCCCCGCTACTCGTTCTACGACGGCCCCCCTTTCGCCACGGGTTTGCCCCACTACGGGCACCTGCTGGCCAGCATCTTGAAGGACATCGTGCCCCGCTACTGGACGATGCGCGGCTATCACATCCCGCGCCGCTTCGGCTGGGATTGCCACGGCCTGCCGGTCGAGTACGAGATCAACAAAAAGCTGAACGTCGAGAGCAGCAAACAGGTGCTCGCGATGGGCATCGACACGTACAACGCCGAGTGCCGCAGCATCGTGCAGCGCTACACCAGTGAGTGGAAGCGCACGATTCGGCGCGTGGGCCGCTGGGTCGACATGGAGCGCCCCTACTTCACCATGGACAAAAGCTTCATGCAGTCCGTGTGGTGGGTCTTCAAGCAGCTGTGGGACAAGGGTCTCATCTACGAAGGCCACAAGGTGGTGCCGTATTCGGTGGGAGTCAGCACACCGCTTTCCAATTTCGAGGCCAATCTCAACTACAAGGACGTTCAGGATCCCGCGCTCACCGTGGCCTTTCGTTCCCTGAAGCTGCCTGACACGTTCTTTTTGGCCTGGACGACCACGCCCTGGACCTTGCCCAGCAACCTGGCCTTGGCCGTGGGCACCGACATCGACTACGCGTTCGTGCGGCACGAGGGCAAAACCTTCGTGGTGGCCGCAGCGCTTGCGAACAGCGTCTTTGGCGACGCGCCCGAGGTGCTCGAAACCGTCAAGGGCGAGACCTTGCTCGGCCACACCTACGAGCCCCTCTTTCCATACTTCGCCGACCGCGCCCACGAGGGGGCCTTTCGGGTGATCGGCAGCGGGCACGTCACCACGGACAGCGGCACGGGGATCGTGCACATCGCCCCCGCGTTTGGCGAAGAGGACTACGACGCTTGCAAGGCAGCAGGCATCGCCCTGGTCAACCCCGTGGACGATGACGGCATGTTCACGGCCGAGGTGCCCGATTGGCAGGGCATTCGCGTCAAGGAAGCCGACAAGGACATCATCGCGCGGCTCAAGGCCGAGGGGAAGCTCTTCCGCCACGACACCATCACCCACAGCTACCCCTTCTGCTGGCGCTCGGACACACCGCTCATCTACAAGGCGGTCTCGACGTGGTTCGTGAAGGTGGACGCCATCAAGAACCAGCTGCTCGCGGCCAACTCCGAGACCCAATGGGTGCCCTCACACCTGCGCGATGGCCGCTTCGGCAAGTGGCTCGAGAACGCCCGCGACTGGGCCATCTCACGCAACCGCTTTTGGGGCACGCCCCTGCCCATTTGGCAAAACGCGCAGGGCGAGACCGTCTGCATCGGCTCCATCGAGGAGCTGGCGCAGCACACGGGGGTGACCGTGGATGACCTGCACATCGAAACGGTCTCCAAGCTGCAGCTCCCCGCGAAGCAGGGCGGCGAGCCCCTCACCCAGACCGGAGGCGTGCTCGACTGCTGGTTCGAGAGCGGCAGCATGCCCTACGCGCAATGGGCCTACCCCTTCGAGAACGAAGAGGCCTTCAAGCAAAGCTTCCCGGCCGACTTCATCGCCGAGGGGCTCGACCAGACCCGCGGATGGTTTTACACGCTCATGGTGATCGGCACCGCGCTTTACGGCCGCGCGCCCTTCAAGAACGTTGTGGTCAACGGGCTCATCTTGGCCGAAGACGGCAAAAAGATGAGCAAGAGCCTCCGCAATTATCCCGATCCCATGGAGGTCCTCGAGCAGCACGGGGCGGACGCGCTGCGCCTCTACCTCATCGATTCGCCCGTGGTGAAGGCCCAGGAGCTGCGCTTTTCGGAGAAGGGCGTGCGCGACATCGTGCGGCGGATCCTGCTGCGTTGGTGGAACGCATATTCATTCTTCGTGAGCTACGCCAACATCGACGGCTTCGTGCCGCGCGGCGACTACCGCGAGACCCCCAACGTACTCGACACGTGGGTGCTCTCGCGCTTGCACTCGCTCATCCACACGGCCAACGCCGAGATGAACGAGTACCGCCTGTACAACGTGGTGCCCGCGCTGCTGCAGTTCATCGAAGAGCTGACGAACACGTACATTCGCTCGAACCGGAGCCACTTCTGGCGCGACGGCATGCCCGAGGACAAACGCCTGGCGTTCGAGACGTTGCACCACGTCCTGACGACGCTCGCCAAGCTCATGGCGCCGTTTACGCCCTTTCTCGCCGAGACCACGTACCGCAACCTGGCGGCCGTGCTGCCCGACCACAAAGACAGCGTGCACCTCGAGGACTACCCCCAGGCGCAAGAAGACCTGAGGCACCCCGAGCTCGAAGCCGCCGTGGGGCGCATGGCACAGCTCTTACTGATGGGGCGCAACATCCGTGAGAAGATCGGCGTCAAAGCCAAAATTCCGCTGCGCAGCCTGCGCATCATCCACCGGGATCCCCGCGTGCTCGAGGCGCTCGCGGGGCTCGAGGCCTACATCACCGACGAACTCAACGTGCGCGAGGTGATCTACGAGACCCGCGAGGACGCGTACATTCAGGTCTCGACGAAGGCCAATTTCCCGAAGCTCGGGCCGCGGCTCGGCAAGCGCATGAAGGAGGTCTCGGCCGCCATCGCCAAGATGAGCCTGGACGAAATGCTGGCCCTGGAAAACGGCCAAACCCTCACGTTTGCGGGCGAGCCCCTCACGCTCGAGGACGTGGAGATCCGCCGCGCCCCGCGAACTCCCTCGGATTCGCTGCTGGCCCACCAGCTGATCTCCATCGAGCTCGATCCCACCGTCAGCGAAGAGCAGATCCTCGAGGGCCTCTCGCGCGAGGTGATCCGGCGGGTCAACATGGCCCGCAAGGAGGCAGGCCTCAACCTCGACGATCGCATCGGACTCGAGTTGGCCTGCGCGGGGGATCTGCGACGTGCGGTGGAGGCGCACAAAACCAGCATCATGGCCGATACGCTCACCGTCGATCTCGCGCTCGTCGACGAAGCGCCTGCCGGGGACTTCGTGAGCCAGCTCGACGTCGACGAGGCCAAGCTGGGCCTCGGTCTGCGCAAGGCCCCGGCCCGCTGAGCCGCGGCGGCACGACCACGCGCCGGGCATGTGGATCCTGGCGCGTCAGTTCAGGGCGGAGCGGGGGCGCAGATGCGTCAGCAGGCCGGCGATCTCGCGCGAAAGGCTGTCTACCCGGGCGCCCGGATCGAGCGTCTCGAGCAGCGTCTGCCGCACCTGGGCCTTCGTCACGAGCACGGACGCCAGGCGATCCACCAGCATGCCGAGCCGCAGGGGCTGCGCCACGGTTTGCCGCAAGGCCAGAGCGTCTTCGTCTTCGAGCCGCAGGGCCACCTCCTCGATGAGCGCGCGCAGCGCCGCGTCCGACTCGGCAAGGCGCGACCCGGGTAAAGTGGCTTCCCGGTCGTCACCTTCGAAGAGCTGCACGGCTTGAACCAGCCTGTAGGGCTTGGTCGATGACAGCTCCTTCACGATGCGCGCCCGCGCCCGCCCTTCCACCAATAAATTGAAGCGCCCGTCGGACAGGGGCTCGGCGGCCACCACCTCGCCCACGCCCACAACCGGCGCCACGGCGGGCGTGCCTCGCCCGGGCAGCTCGTCCTCGAGGCGCATGGCCATCGCCAGCATGTGGTGCGAATCGAGCACGTCCTTCGTCAGCGTCCGGTAGCGCGGCTCGAAGATGTGCAGCGGCAAGAGCGCGCCGGGAAACAGCACCACGTTGGGTAGGGGAAAGATGGGCAGGGCCGCCAGCACCGCAGGATCGATCGGCCCCGTTCCCTCGTCGTCTTCATCCGAAAACATCGACACACGCCCCCACCAGCGCCGCCGGGGCGTCGCCTGCCAAGAACAACACCACGTTCGCAATGTCCTGAGGAGACATGTTCGGCACACCCCCGGGCATGCCGACTTGCAACATTTCCGTATCCACGGAGCCCGGGCATACGGCATTCACGGCGATGCCCGTACCCCTCAACTCCTCGGCCAGCGCGCGGGTGAAGCCCACCACGGCGTGCTTGGCGGTGCAGTAGGCCACCAACTGCGGCGTCCCTTGACGCCCCGCGATCGAGGCGATGTTCACGATCCGACCTGCATTGCGCAGCTTCATGCCCCGTAAAAACGCCCGGGTCATGAAGAACGTACCCGAGACGTTTACGTTCATCATGTGGCTCCACCGCGCGTCGTCGAGGTCCTCGAGCGGTCCGCGCACCACCACACCCGCATTGTTGACGAGGATCTCGGGGACGCCGTCCCGCTCCATCACCCGCTCGGCGAAAGCGGCCACCTCCCCCGGGGAGGCCACGTCGCAGCGCTCGAAGCGACACCGGGCGCGCACGTCGGGGTCGAGGTCGTCGAGAAACGAGCCGCCCCCCTCGGGGCCACGCACGCTGCACCCCACCACCCGGGCCCCGGCCCCGGCCAGCGTGGCCGCGATCGCCCGGCCGATGCCCCGTGACGCGCCCGTCACCACGGCCAAGCCCCCCGCGAGCCGCGGGTTGGGCGTCGAAGGGGTCACTTCGCGCGCCCCCCGAGGTTGGCGGCGGCCAGAAGGCGCGCTTTGAGGTCCGGGCGCTCGCGCATCTCCCCCACGAAGGCGCTCGTCACCACGCCCGACTGGTCATGCCGCTCACCAGGCAGGGCCAGGCACAGCTGCTCCGCCTCGATCACGCATCCTGCGCCCTTTGCCGAAAGACCTTCCATGAGGGAGTGTGCAATCTGATGCGTGGCCCGCTCCTGCAGCGTCAGCCGCTTGGTGAAACACTCCACCAGGTCGGCCAGGCGCCCGAAGCCGACCAACTGGCCCGCGGGGATGTACGCGACATGAGCCACGCCCCGGAAGGGCACGAGATGGTGGGGGCACATGGCGTGAAAGCGCAGCCCCCCTACCACCACCACGTCGGGATCGGCCTCACCCCGCACGGGGGCGGCCAGGATCTCCTTCGGATCCATCGTGTATCCCGCCAGAAACTCCTTCAGCCAGAGCTTCGCCACGCGCCCCGGCGTGTCGAGCAAATCGCCGTTGCCCTCGGGGTCGAGGCCACACGCCCGTAAAAACGCGGCAAGGGCCACTTTCATCTCGTGCTCGTTGGCCGCCGTCATGCCGCCCTCCTGTTGCTTCGCCTTACCACCTGGCACGCCCGTGTGTGTCCTCGTCGCGGCGAGCTTGACCTTCAGTCGAGCTGAGGCTCGCGGGGCACGAGCCCATCGAGCGGGCGGCGCCCCGAAAAGCCCGTGTCCAGGGGATGCCAGTGGGACACGGACTTTTCGCCCAGCTTCCAGCACAAAAAGATGTCGTCGCCGCCACGCCGGCCGGGAAAATCCACCAGCCCCGTCTCGAGATCCTTCACCTGACCGCCAAGGTCGGCCACCTGGCCCAGCGATTCCACCAGCATCTCGTAGTACGCACGAAACATCGCCTTCGCCTGGCGGATCGCCGGAGATCCCGCCTCGTCTTCCCCGGCCAGGATCTCTTTGCTCGGGCGAACCCCCAGGCTCTCGAGGTGGACCTCCTCGCGGCGCAAGGATGCATGCAACTGGAGCACCTCCCCGAAGATGCGCTCCAAGGAGGGGATCAGCCGATTCACCTCGGCAACCGTGAACAGCCGGCGCGGCATGAGGTAGGGTTATACCAGACAAACTCGCCATGCCATCGCGCCCCCCTTCACGGAAGCCGGCCCCAGCGTCGGAGAACAAACCCGCCCCCAAATCCGAAGGCGCAGCCCCAAAACCCCTCGCCGGCAAGACCGCCCTCGTCACGGGAGGCGCGGTGCGCGTGGGGCGTGCGATCGCGCTTGCGCTCGGAGCCGCCGGCGCAAGGGTGGCCGTGCACCACCACAAGTCGCGTCCTGCGGCCGAGCGCCTGGTGGCCCAGATGCACGCCCGCGGCATGGACGCGGAGAGCTTCTCGGCGGACCTCGGCTCGCTGGACGGCCCCGGGCACCTCGTGGCCCGGGTGGAACGCTGGGCACAGGGGCTCGATCTTTTGGTGAACAACGCCGCTGTGTTTCAGCAAACGCCCTTCGAACAAGTGACCCCGGAGTCCCTCGAGGGCCTGTGGAACCTGAACTTCAGGGGGCCCTTCCTCCTCTGCCAGGCCGCCACCCCCGCCTTACGCCGTCACAAAGGGGCCATCGTCAACATCCTCGACGTGGCGGCGTATCACGCGTGGCGGGGCTATAGCCACTACTGCCCTACGAAGGCAGCCCTGGCGATGCTCACCCGCAACTTGGCGATCGAGCTGGCTCCCGATGTGCGCGTGTGCGGCGTCGCGCCCGGCACGGTGTTGTTTCCGGAGGACTTCGACGAAGCCACCAAGGACCGCGTCGTGTCCCGCATTCCTCTCGCACGGGAGGGCCGACCAGAAGACGTTGCGGACGCTGTCCTCTACTTGGCCACCGCCGCGTACGTGACCGGAGCGGTGCTGCCGGTCGATGGCGGCCGCATGGCCGGCTCCCGCGATCCCCTCTGACTTCGCTGGCGCTCCGGCCCCAGGGGACGCGTGCTGTGCTAGCTTGCCGTCCCGGCAACGGGCCAAGCGCCCCACGGAAGAAAGAGACGGAGCCCGACATGTTCGACGACCCCTCCTCCCTCGCATCGCTACTCCTTCGGTTCGCTCACATCGCGTTCGGTGTCATCTGGCTGGGCGTTCTGGTGTTCTTCTACCTGGTCAACGCGCCCCTGCAGACCGAGCTCGACGACGCCACGAAGGCCAAGGTCAACCCGGGGCTCTTGCTTCGGGCGCTGTTTTGGGCGCGGCGCACGTCGCTCTACACGGTGCTCGCGGGCTGGTTCCTCTTCGGGCACAAGTACATGGGACAGCACCTGCTGGTGGAAGACGGCAGCATCACGAACCGCGGGTTGTGGATCCTCACCGGCGGCTTCATCGGCACCCTGATGTGGTTCAACCTGGCGTTCATCATCTACCCGCGCCAGCGCACGTTGTTGCTGGCTCTCGCCAAAGGCGAACCCCTGCCAGGAGCCGAAACGCTCGCCGCCACTGCCGCTGCTTCCAGCAAGCTGAACCTCTACCTTTCTGGCCCCCTGCTTTTCTGCATGGTCGTCCCGAACAACTACCCCGGGTGGCCGTTCTTTTCGCTCCCCGTGGCGATCGTGGTGGGCGTGGGCTTTTGGTTCGGTCTCGTCAAGAAGGCCGGCAAAGTGAAACCGCTCGGCTGACCGCAACACGAGGCGCGCACCCGTCATGTCGGATCGGTTCACACCTGCCCGCAGGACGGCCGGCTTCGGTACGTCGATCTTCACGGAGATCTCGCGGCTGGCGGTCGAGCACGGCGCCGTGAACTTGGGGCAGGGTTTTCCGGACTTTCCGGCGCCTACGTTCGTGAAGGAAGCTGCGCGGGCCGCCATCAGCGCCGACCACAACCAGTACGCCCCCGCCCCGGGCCTGCCCCGCCTTCGCCAGGCCATCGCCTCGCACTGGCAAACGCGGCACGGCGTCACCTACGATTCCGAGACTGAAATCACGGTCACACAGGGCGCCACCGAAGCGCTCTTTGCCGCCGTACTGGGCACGCTCGACCCGGGCGACGAGGCCATCGTCTTCGAGCCGTTCTACGACGCCTATGTGCCGGATGTACAGATGGCGGGGGGTGTTCCCCGTTTCGTGCGCTTGCACCCGCCTGCGTGGCGCTTCGACCCGCAAGAGCTCGAGGCGGCGTTCTCGCCCTGCACGAAGATCGTGTTCGTCAATACGCCCCACAATCCCACGGGCAAGGTGTTTTCCACCGAGGAACTCGACCTCATCGCGAAGCTGGCGATCCGATACGACACGCTCGTGGTGGCCGACGAGGTCTATAGCGAGCTCACCTTCGACGGAGTCCCTCACGTGCCGATCGCCACCCGCCCCGGCATGCGGGAACGCACGATCACCGTCGATAGCATCGGCAAGACCTTCAGCGTGACGGGCTGGAAGATCGGCTGGGCCCTGGCGCCGCCTCGGCTCACCCAGGCCGTGCGCGCCACCCACCAATTCATCACGTTCTGCAACCCCACGCCCTTACAGGAGGCAGCCGCCACCGCGCTCGAGCAAGCCGAAGGTCTCGGCTACTACCACGAGCTTCGCCGCGCGTACGGCGCGCGCCGCGAGACCCTGCGCGCGGTGTTGGAGGCGGCGGGCCTGCCCCCATTGCCCATCGCCGGCGCGTACTTTTTGCTGGCCGACATCGCAAGGCAGCCCTTCGCCGATGACGTCTCGTTCTGCCGCCACCTCATCGAAAAGGTGGGTGTGGCCGCGATCCCCCCGTCGTTCTTCTACGCGGACCCGCGCTCGGCCCCGCGCCTCGCGCGCTTCTGTTTTGCCAAGAGCGACGAGGCCCTCGCCCGCGCGGCCGCACGCCTGAAACGCCTCGCAGGCTGACCGTCAGCGCCGCCGCCGCCGCCGCCGCGCCGCGAGGACCACGAAAACGCCTAGCCCCATCCAGAGGCCGAGCGGCTCCGCACGGCCCGCAAAGCGGCATCCCCCGCTCGAACGCGCAGACTCACCCTCGTCGTTCGGTTCGCCTTCGTCATCATCCGGCGGAGCCTCGTCTTCGGAGCCCGTGCCCCCTCGGCCGCCACCGCCCATGCCACCGGAGCCCCCCGAACCCGAGCCACCGCCGCCTGCGCCCCCGGACCGACCTCCCGTGCCACCGGTCATGCCCCCGGTGCCCGCCATGCCCCCGGTGCCCGCCATGCCCCCAGTGCCCGTCATGCCTCCAGTGCCCGTCATGCCTCCAGTGCCCGTCATGCCTCCAGTGCCCGTCGCACCGCCGGTGTTCCCCCCCGCCCCGCCGGTGGGAGGCGGCGGCTCGCCCTCGACGGGCGTGCCCGCGAGCACGAAGTCTGCGCAGTGGTAATAGTAGGCGTTCCCGTAGGTGCGGGAGGACTCGAACATTCCCTGCATGAGCTGCAAAGTGCATTTCGCACAGGTCACCTTCGGCAGCGTCACCTTTAGAGCCTGCTTGCCCGTAGCCCCTTTCGGGTGAAGCTTCCAGTAGTCGGCCAAGACCCAGCGGTCGCCCTCTTTCGTGGTCGTCGTGATGGGGCTCGGCAAGCTGGAAACAGGCGTTCCTTTGACGAAGTAGTCCTTGAACTTCTGAAAGACCTCTTGTGTGGGCTTGGTGAGCCCATCCTCCCCGTCTTCGTCGAAGAGCACGCGAAAGTAGCCGGGGTGCGAGATCGTTTCGTCGAACTCGACCGTGATCGTCTCGCCGGGTCGTTTCGTGGTCACGCGCGTTTCGTTGCGACCTTGGCCGCCGCAAGGGGACATCTTGATGCCGTCCTCGTTGGGTATGCGGGGCGTGGGTGCCAAGAGCTCGATGTGCGCCCGAGCCGCGGACGGCGCCAACCCGCCAAGGCCAGCCAGCCACGCGACGGCGAGGGGCGAAAACAAAAGCCGAATCACGGGCCGGGGCAGGCGGGTCTTGAACTTCATGGCGCAGGCTCCTGCGTGCCGGGGGCAACGCTAACTCGCCTTTATACCACAGGCGCCAGGGCCCTCGGCGCCCCCCCCGTCGGTCGGGTCCGCGCAGCCTCCGCGATCCTCTGCTTTGCCCCGCGCGCCCCCGGCGATATGCTTCCCCCGGAGGACCCGGCCATGGCCATCATCAAGCTCGAGAAACTCCAGTGCGTGAAAACGGAAGATCGCCGCCGCGATCAGACCTATATCGAGGTGAAGAATCACGGCCAGGTTACCCGCGTCTTCGGACCGCGGGCGATGCAGGCCGGAGACGAGGTCCTCCTCGAGGGTCTGAGCTACGAGATGAACGATCTCGTGCTTTACGTCTGGGACGAGGACCATGGACAAGGTGCGCTTTACAACCCGGACGACCGCCTGGGTTTCCATCGCCCGTCCCTGGAGCCGGGAACACGGATCGCGGACTTCACCGAAGACGGCGCCGAGTACCACCTGACCTATACGGTCAGCTGAACCGGCGCGACACCGGGGCCTCATCGAGGGTCGTTTCCTCATGACGGGCGACGCCCTGCGTATGCTTCGGCCCGGCGACAGCCTGGGTCGCTACAGGCTGTTGCGAACCCTCGGGCAAGGCGGCATGGCCAGCGTCTTTTTGGCCCGGGAGGAAGGCCCGCTCGAGCGCCTCGTCGCTTGTAAGGTCCTCCTGCCGCACCTGCGTGAGGACCCCGATTATGTGCGCATGTTCTTGGCCGAGGCGCAGGTCACCGCGGGCATCGCCCACCCCAACGTGGTGGCCGTCTTCGAGGCCGCCGTCGCCGCAGGCGTGCCCTACATCGCCATGGAGCCCCTCGACGGGCTGCCGTTGTCGCAAGTCCTCGAGGCCCAGGGCGCGCTGCCCCTGCCCGTGGCGCTCGCCACGCTCTGGCAGATCGCGGCCGCCCTCGAGGCGGCTCACGGAGCCCGATCGCTCCAGGGAGAATGGCTCGGCTTGGTCCACCGGGACGTGAGCCCACAAAACGTCTTTTTGGGGCGCACGGGCCACGTGAAGCTGCTCGACTTCGGGATCGCCGACTGGAAGGAGCGGCAACGCCTCACACAGACGGGTGAGCTGCGGGGAAAGCTGGCGTACCTGGCTCCCGAACAGATCACGCGGGCAGTCCCGGTGACGGCGCAGGCCGACCTGTGGGCGCTGGGGGTGGTCGCCCACGAGTGCCTGACGGGTGAAAATCCGTTCCGCGCCCAGGACGAGTCCACCACCCTGTGGCGCATCACAACCTTGGCGGTGCCGCCTTCGCGCTCGTTTTTGGCTGCCGGCCCGGTCGAGGTGGCGGCGGCCCTCGACGCCTGCCTGCAACGCGACCCGGGGCTGCGCCCGGACGCCTCGTCTCTGCTCGCAACCCTCGGGCCGGCTCTACCGGCCCCCCCCACACAGCTGGTCCGCCAGTTCATGGCCCAGGTGGCCCCCGCGCCCGCCACACCGGAGGCACTCCCTTCGACACGCACACGCCCGACGAGCGGGACGGCCGCCGAAGGGGTCAGGCCGCAGGGCTCGCAACGCCGGCTCACCCCAGCCGCCTTCCTGGCCCTCGTGGCCTTGCTGGCGCTGGCCGGGACGGCGACCTGGCGACTGTGGCCCTCCCGGGGCCAAACCGCGCAGGCCCCGGCGCCCCCGGCGGAAACCCCCAGGCGCAGGGAGGATCCCCCCCCCACCTCACCGCAGGCCTCTCCTGCACAGGTCCCTCCCGCGCAGACCTTTGCCGACGGCGCCGATGCCGCCATGGCCCCGCTCCCCAAGACACGGCCGCGTCCCCCGCCCCGGCGGCGCGCCCCCACGCCTACGGAAGATCCTCTCGTGGACAACCCCTACACGCCCCCTGCACCGGGGCCACCCCGACCCGGTTTGTGATAGACCTGCGCGCGTGTGGAAACAGGTCCGCGCCCGGCGGCGCCCGTGCAAGGGGCTTACCTGCTTGCTGGCCCTCAGCCTGACGGCCTCACCCCGGCTCTTCGCCGCGGAGCCGGCGACGGAAGCTCGAGCGGCGCGCTTGTTCGACGCCGGGCAGGCGCGCTTTCGCGAGGGGCGTTACGAGGACGCGCTCGAGCTTTTCCGCGAGGCCCTGGGCGTGGTGCCGCACGACGCCGTGTTGTTCAACGTTGCGGTCTGCCTGGAACGACTCGGCCGCCCCGGCGAAGCCTACGAAGCCTACCGAAACGCGGCAGAGAGCCCCACGCTGTCCGAAGCGGCGCGCGCGCGGGCACGCGCCGCCGCAGACCGCCTGGGCCCTCCAGCCGCCCCCCCGCCCCCGCTCGACACGCCACCGGCACGCATGCCCCTCCCTGCTCCCCTACCCGAGCCCCCCACGCCGACGCCCCTCCTTCCTCCGGCCCCCGCGCCCTCCGCCACCCCGCCGTGGCTGGGCCCCGTAGGCTGGACCGGCGCCCTCCTGGGCACGGCGGGTCTGGTCAGCGCCTCCACCGCATGGATTCTCGGTACGAGGAACCTGCGCGCCTTCGACGAGGCCGCCGACTCTGAAGACTGGGATCGTGCCCTCACTCTGGCGGATCGGGCTGACCGGTTCGACCTTTGGTACAAGCTGTCCCTGGCTTCTCTAGCCCTCGGAGCCGCGGCCGTGGTCGCCGACCGCTTTTGGCTCGGAGCGGCCTCAAACGATAAGCTCGCCTGGGACACCCGCGGCGTCGGGATTCGCTTTTAGGGACCTTCCAGAGCTGGCACGCCGCGCGGTCCATGGGACACTAGGAGATGCAGCTGCTGCATCGGCGTCACCGCTTGCCGCACGGGCCCGGAGTGCGCGAGATCGCCTTGAGCGCTGTCAACTACCCGAGGAGACCCAAGGCAGTAACCTGAACTTAACCAGGTGTGTTGTTGGCCCCCGCCTTCGGTCGGGCGGCAGCATGGCTGGACTCATCGCAGCCCGGAGGTCCTTTGATGTCGTTTGGAAAGAGGTCACTCGCGTACCATCGCCTTTGGGGCTCCTTGCTCCTCGTGGCTACGGCTTGTTCGGGGACAGTCCCCGATTCGGATGACGACCGCGACGACGACGGCGAGCAAGGCTCGGGCGGCAACGGCGGCAGCAATGGTGGGTCTGGCCAAGGTGGCGGCAGTGTCGAGACCGACATGCCCCCCCCTATCGTCATCGACACCGGTGACGGCAAGACGTGCTCCGTCAAGCCCGGCCCCGCGCCCCTGCGCCGCCTGACGAACCTGGAATACCGGCACACAGTGGACGACCTCTTTCCGGCCGTGAAGCCGTCGGCGTTGGCCAACGGTCTCGTCGGCGACAACGTGCGGAATTTCTTCGACAATAACGCGCTGTCGCAGGCCGTTTTGCGCAGTGAGGCCGAAGCGTTCACGCTGTCGGCCGAGGCGGTCTCCGGCGAAGTTGCCAAGAAGATGAAGGACGTGACGGGGTGCTCGGGAACGCTCAACGACGCCTGCGCCAAGACCTATCTCGAGAAGCTGGCTTTCCGCGCGTTTCGTAGGCCGCTCGAGGGCGGAGAGAAAACCGCCATCCTCGCCGTTTACGACAAAGCCCGCGAACGCCTCGAGCCTGAGGATGCAACCCGTGCGGGCATCGAGTTCATTCTGCAGACGCCCCAGTTCCTTTACCGCCCCGAAGCCCCGCTGGGCGGGGGAGACACCGAGCAGGGAGTGGCCCTCAGCAGCTGGGACGTGGCGTCTCGCCTTTCCTACTTCCTGTGGGCCAGCATGCCCGACGACGAGCTGTTCGGGGCTGCCGAAAAGGGCGAACTCGTGACGCGCGACCAGGTGAAGGCTCAGGCCCGGCGCCTGCTCGCGTCGCCGCGCGCCCTCGACAGCATGCACCACTTCTTCGCGCAGTGGATGCTTTACAAGAAGATCGTCAAAGAAGATGTCTCGAAAAATGTCGAGTTTTTCCCCAACTACAACGCCACGATCGCGGCAGATTTGGTGCGCGAGTCAGAAGCCCTCATCGATCGCGTCATCAAGGGCGAACTCGACTACAGGGACCTGTTCTCCGGGGCCTATTCGTTCCGAAACAGCCGCCTCGAAGGCTTTTATAAGGGCAAGGCGGAGGGCGGCGATGGTGCCTTCAACCGGGTCGACCTTCCCTCCGATCGGAGCGCAGGCTTCCTGACCCATGGCAGCATCCTGGCGGCCATGTCGACGGCAGACGACTCATCGCCCATCTTCCGCGGCCACTTCGTCCGCACACACTTGCTCTGCGACCCGCTGAAGCTGCCGCCCGGGGTGGAGGTGCCTCCGCTGCCACCCATCGCCGCGGATGCCACGGTTCGTACCGTGCACGAGCTGCACATGGAGGTCGAGCCCTGCAAGAGCTGCCACCTGCAGATGGACCCCATCGGCTTTGCGTTGGAAAACTACGACGCCACAGGCGTCTGGCGCGACAAGTACGCCAATGGCGCCAGCATCGACACCTCTGGGGAGATTTATTCCTTCGACAAGGAAAACCCGAAGGACTCCGACGGCAAGTTGAATGGGCCTCGGCAGCTCGGCGAGCGGCTCGCCGCCAGCTCCCACGTGCGCGAGTGCATGGCACGCCAACTTCTCGAGTTCGCCATAGGGCGCGACTACGACGAAACCATCGACAGCTGCACAGTGGGTTACCTGTCCAAGACGCTCGCCGACGCCGAAGGGCACTTCGACGAGATGGTGGTGTCCCTCGTCACCAGCGATTCTTTCATGCGCACCCAAAAGGCGGAGTGAACGACATGTCCAAGCACAGTTCTGAAGTCTCCCGACGTCTCGTCCTCAAGAGCAGCCTGGCAACGGTGACGCTGCCCTTCTTCGTGTCGCTGCGCCCCCGCGAGCTGCGAGCGGCTGCCTCTCCCGTGCGCCTGATGTTGTGGTTCCAGCCCGACGGCACCATGGAGAAGAGCGACTACAAGCCCAGCGTCGAGCCCTTCTGGCCGAGCGGAAGCACGACCGACTTCAAGTTCGCCAAAACCACGGCGCCGCTCGACGAAATCAAGCAGCACCTGGTGGTCGTGAAGGGTATCGACCTCACCCAGACCAAAACGGCGGGTTCGATTCACGGCACGCGCATGATCAACGTGCTCACGGCCGGCGCGGGGACCTCGGCCGACCAGGCCATGGCGGACAAGCTCAACGGTAAGACCAAGTTTGCGAGCCTCGAGCTGGGTGTGGCGCCGGACGCGGGCGGCAATGACAAATCCCGCTTCAGCTACCGCAACAACAGTGCGGTGTCGCCTGAGGGAAACCCTTCAAGCTCTACACGCGGCTCTTCGGGGGCAACCTCCCCGAGACCGGCGGAGGCGCTCCTGACCTGGGCGGCAACGGCGGCACGCCCGGCGCGGCAACCCGATGGATCCCACGACGCCGGCGGACAAACTGTTGGCAAACCTGATGTGGCGGCGGAAATCGGTGCTTGACGGCGTCCAAGAGCAGATCGCTTCCTTCAAGTCACGCCTGAGCCGAGACGACTTGAAGCGGCTCGAAGAGCACACCACGGCCATTCGCGACGTGGAGAACACTCTGGTCGACAAGAGTCTTCTGGAAGCGGGCACCGCCCCGGGGGACAACCCTCCCGTCGTGACCCCGCCCACCACCACCACGCCTCCGCCCGGCGGCAGCTGCACCTTGCCTCAGCTCGGCAGCTATGGGCTCAAGGCGGGGGACAAGTTCACCGACACGGTGAGCGACATGGGCAAGATTGCCGCGGTCATGCATGACCTCATGCTGGTGGCGCTCGGTGCGACAAGACCCGGCTCGTGACCATGATGTTCATGCGGGGCTCGGACGACTCGCAACACTACGGGTTCCTCTCGACCATCAAAGACAAAACGCGCGGCCAGCACGGCTTCGCCCACGCATGGCCGAACGAAAGCAAGGCTCCCACAGGGCAAGAGGACTACACGGAGATCCACCTGTGGCGGGCGAAGCTCTACCGCGACCTCGTGTTGAAGATGAAGTCGATCGACGACGGCAACGGCAAGACCTTGCTCGATAACAGCCTGCTCGTGTGGTTCAGCGACATGGGGATGGGACGTGACCACGTGCCGAACGACATGCCCTTTATCGCGGCAGGCTCGGCCGGTGGCCAGGTACGCACGGGGCGCTTCCTGCAGGCCAATTCGGTTCGCCAGGCGAACGTGTGGTTGGGACTCTCCAAGCTGATCGGAGCCGACTTGGGCTCGTTCGCGAACAGCAACGGCGCCTTGGACTTGGGCTGAACCCCGGTCTTGGGTTACCAAACGGCCACGCACCCTTCCAGGGCGTGGCCGTTTGTCTTTCCGGAGTTCGTCAGCCTATGTCTTCGCTCGTATCTGGGTTCGCCTGCTTTTCACCCTTCAGATACTCCTCACGCGCGCCCTCGTACCACCAGGGCATCAGAGTTTTGAGGAAGTAGTCGTTGTCCTTGCTCGTGAGCCCCTCGGAGTCGTTACCGAACTGAATGCCGGGAAAGCGCGTCTGGAGCTGGGTCCTTGTGTCGTTGGGAATCCCCCCGCCCGCCGCCTTGAGGACGCGGAGCCCTTCAAGGTTTGTCAGTGCACTGGCGCCACCCCCCCAACCGGGGACGCCCGAAGTTGACCACGATGACCTTCAGCTTCTTCATCATGCCCAAAGCCTCGAAGGTCTGCCGGGTGTCTTTCTCGGGATCACCCTTGAGCTCGATGCCCTCCAAGCTCTGCAGCGGTTGGGGCCAACTGTTTGAGGTCGGCCCCCGTGAGAGAGGTTCGGTGTAACTGCAGGCTAATGAGCTTGGGGTGCCTGGCGATGAAGGGCCTGGCGTTATCCCGATGAGCCACCCCATTGTCGAGCTCGAGCACCCGCAACTCCGGATAGGTCGGGAGTTCGTGCAGGTGTGATTCCTCTTTCTTCGTCCAATTGAAGAGGTGCTTGAACTCGAGCACCCTCAAGCCGAGCTGCTCCTTGATGGTGAGCTGGAAGCTCGGCGTGGCTTCGAAGTTCGCCAGCTGGTGGGGGCCTTCGCAGTACATGAACAAGGCCGCTTCCAGCTTCTTGATCTTCGCGACTACGGCATAACCCGGCGTCGGTCCATCAGCATCTTCTCGAAGCGCACACGCCTCAACTCCGGAAATT